>VGNK01000037.1 GCA_016866055.1 Chloroflexota bacterium
CGGCCCGTCACCGGTGCGCGGCCGCGCGACGTTCGCGAACACCGGGCACGGCGTGGCGGTAGGGCGCGGCGCGACGGCCTCGGCGAACGGCGGCGGCGGGGTGGCGGTGGGCGCGCGGGGCCGGCGCGCCGTCGCGCGTGCAGCCCGCGGCGAGCGCGAGCGCGGCGACGGCGAGGAGCGCGACCAGGCGGCGCCTCGGGGCGAGCAACCGGCCGCGCGTGCGACGCGCTCGAAGCGGCACCGACCCCGGATGACGAAGAGCCCGCACCTCGACCACCCCACCCGCGCCGGCGCCCACGGGCGCGCCGCGCGCCCCTGCGATCAGTACAGCGCATCGCCCTTGCGGATGTGCGACAGGCCTTACGCGGGGGTGGCGCGCCCGCGCCGCCACCTCAGAGCGGCCGGACGAGCCCCTCGCCCTCGAGCGCGGTCCACAGCGCGGCCGGCACCGGCGCGGTCGCGAAGCCGAGGTTCGCGCGCAGTTCCTCCAACGACGCCGCGCCCGGGATCACCGCGGCCACCGCGGGATGCCGCAGCGGGTACTGCAGCGCGGCCGCGCGCATGTCGACCCCGTGGCGATCGCACACCGCGCGGATCGCCTGCGCCTTCCCCCACCGCTCGTCATCGACGGGCCGGTAGTCGTAGGTCGCGGCGGCGCGATCGCTCACCGCGAGCAGCCCCGAGTTGTACGGCCCGCCGATGATCACCGAGACGCCCTTCGCGGCGCACTTCGGCAGGAACCCGTCGAGCGGCGACTGCTCGAGCAGCGTGAAGCGCCCCGCGAGCAGCACGCAGTCGACGTCGAACTCGTCGACGACGCGGCTCGAGACCTGCCACTCGTTGACGCCGATGCCGAACGCGCGGATCGCGCCCTCGCGCCGGAGGTCGGCGAGCGCGCGCAGGATCCCCTCGGCCGCCTGCTCGTAGATCGCGGGCTGCGCCTCGCCGTGCGTCCAGGCGTCGATGTCGTGGCAGAGCAGCACGTCGACGCGGTCGAGCCCGAGCCGCTGCAGGCTCTCCTCGAGGGAGGCCCGCGCGCCGGCGTAGGAGTAGTCGTAGCGGACGCCGAGGCCCTGCGGGCCCACGCTCTGCGGGCCGCCGCCCGCCTCGGCGGCGGGCACGACGATCCGCCCCACCTTCGTCGAGAGCACGACCTCGTCGCGCGGGAGCGCGCGCAGCGCGCCGCCCACGAGCCGTTCGCTCATCCCGTGGCCGTAGAGCGGCGCGGTGTCGAAGTAGCGCACGCCGCCGTCGTAGGCCGCGCGCACCAGGCGCGCCGTGCCCGCGGCGTCGAGCGTCCCCGCCGCGCCGCCCTTGCCGATCGGCCCGCCCCCGAGCCCGAGCGTCGTGACCTCGACGTTGGAGCGGCCGAGGCGGCGTCGTTCGAGTGGCATGCCCCTAGCCCGTGTCGCCCACGAGCCCGGCGGCCTTGATGCCCGCGACCGCGGCCGCCTCGTCGTTGTCGGAGGTGTCGCCGCTCACGCCGACCGCGCCGATCACCGCGCCGCCCTCGCCGTCGCGCACGAGCACGCCGCCGGGCACGGGCACGAGCCGCCCGCCGAACGCGCCGTTCACGGCCTGCACGAAGAACGGCTGCTGCTGCGCACGCTCGAAGAGCGCCCGCGATCCGATGCCGAGCCCGAGCGCACCGTGCGCCTTGCCGTCGGCGACCTTGAAGCGCATCGGCGCGGCAGCGTCCTCGCGCTCGTAGGCGACCGGGTGCCCCCCGGGGTCCAGCACGAGCACGACGAGCGGGCGCATCGACGCCCCCCGGCCGTGCCCCAGCGCCCCCGCCACGATGGCGCGCGCCTGCGCGATGGTGATCGAGCTCATCGCCGCGTCCTCTCCGCTGCCCGCGCCCGCTCGAGCGCGCGCGGATGGTAGCGCGGGGGACACGGCCTGTGGGCGGCGCTCAGCCCGTCGGCTGCGGCGCGGGCTCGGGGGCCGCGGTCCCGGTGCCGGTCCCGCTGCGGTCGATCGCGAACAGCCCGGCGCCGATGAGCCCCACCAGCCCCGCCACCGCGAGCGCGCCGCCGAGCCCGATGCGGTCGGCGAGCAGCGCGCCGAGCACGGGCGCGGCGACGCCGGCGATGTTCACCAGCGTGTTGTCGATCGAGTTGAACGTGACGCCGTAGCCGTCCGGCACCGTCGTCATCAGCCGGTCGAACATCGCCAGGCTCACGCCCGAGGTGAAGATCGCGCCCAGCCCCGCGAGCACCACGGCCGTCTCCACCTGGTGGGTGATGCTGAGCGCGAGCGGGTGCAGCGCGGCGCCGAACGTCGCGGCCGCGAGCACGTAGCGCGCGCCGCCGCGCGCCTGCTGTCGCCAGAACGCGTAGCCGATCAGCACGGTGAGCGACTGCACGGTGCCGATGAGCCCGATCCAGCTGTTCGACGCCTCGAGCACGCGCACGTAGTACAGCGGGATGAGCGGCAGCGTGAGCGTCGTCCCCATCGCGAAGACGACGCGCCGCGCCTCGAATGAGATGAACGCGGGGTGCGCGCGCACGAGCCGGACGGTGTCGGCCGCGCGCCGCGCGAGCGACCGCCCCGCGCGGTCGCGCGTGACCGCGGGGTGGTCGGGGACGATCAGCCGAGATCCGTAGCGGTACGCCCAGACGCCGGCGAGCGTGAAGCCGGCGAACGCGATCTGGAAGTTGAGCGGGAACGCGAGGCGCGTCAGCCCGTAGCCGACGACCGCGGTGCTGATCGCGGTCGCCACCGCCATGATCGACCACCTGCGCGACATCAGGTCGTAGCGGCTGCGCGACCCGGCCGTCGCGTTCATGACGACGTTGAACGCCACGTTCGTGATCGTCGAGAAGAGGGTCCCCACGGCCCACACGGAGAGCACGCCCGGCACGATCAGCGGCGGCGGCAGCAGCAGCGAGGCGAGCGCGGCGGCACCGAAGGCGGCCTGGTGTCCGATGCGGCCGCGCGCGTACCACGGGACGATGTTGCGCCGGCTCTGCATGAACGCGCCGATCGGGATCGCGAGCGCGACGCCGATGAAGGCGGGGAGCGCGGTGAGCAGGCTGACCTCGACGTTGGAGGCGCCGAGCCGCACCAGGAAGATCGGGAGGAACATGCCGCCCGCGTTGATCACGCCGATGAGCGCGGACTCGCGGAACGCGTGGTGGAAGTTGTGTCGCTCGGTGGGGGTCGAGCCGGGCGGCGCTTCGAAGTAGACGCTCAGGCTGCGGGGGCCGATCATCGCGCGGCGCGCTCCGTGGCGACCTCGGGAACCTGGCTCACTCCGCCGCCGTCCCACCGGCACCCCGAGCGCGAAGCGATGGGGGACCGTGACTTGCCGCGCGATGCGAATGTAGCGAGCTTCCCGCCTACGCGGACGCATCTCGTCGGGCTCGTCGGCCCAACGCCGGGCGGCTCGCTCGCGGGACGCCACGCGCAGGCTCGCTCCCGGGACGGCGCGCGGCCCGCCGCGGACACGGCGCGCGGCTTGCGCGCGGTTCGCGAAGCACCGCGGGGACGCCGGCCCCCAGCGCTCGCCACCGGCGCCGCCCGCGCTATCGTGCGGGCGGTCCGGCCGGGCAACCGGACACCGGTGGTGGCGAGAGGGAGCGGGCGCACATGAAGGCAGCCGTCTACCAGGGGTCGCGCCGATTCACGGTCGAGGAGATCGAGACGCCGGAGCCCGGGCCCGGCCAGGTGCTCGTGAAGGTAACGCACTCCGCGATCTGCGGCACCGACGTGCACGCCTTCATGTACGACATCGCGAAGCCCGGCTCGGTGATCGGCCACGAGATCGCCGGGGTGATCGCGGCGGTCGGTCCCGACGTCGAGCGCTGGCAGGTCGGCGAGCGCGTGGTCGCCGGGGGCGGGCGGCCGCCCGACGGGCGGGGCGGGCTGGTCGCGGCAAATCCCCGCTACAACTACCGGACGATGGGGTTCGCGGGCAGCGTCAACGGGGGCTACGCGGAGTACCAGCGGCTGCCCGAGTGGCGCCCGACCCGCGTCCCCGACGGCGTGCCCGACGCCGCGGCCGCGCTCACGGAGCCGTGCTCGGTCGCGGTGCACGCCGTGCGTCGCTCGGCGGTGCGCACGGGCGACACCGTCGCGGTGATCGGCGCGGGCCCGATCGGCCTGCTCGTGATGCAGGTGGCGCGCGCGGCCGGCGCCGGCCGGCTGATCGTCTCCGAGCCGGCCCCCGCGCGCGCCGACGCGGCACGGCGGCTCGGCGCGCACGCGGTGATCAACCCGCGCGAGGAGGAACCGGTCGCGCGCATCGTCGAGCTGGCGGGCGGCGCCGGCGCGGACGTCGTCTTCGACTGCGCGGGCATCGGCGCCACGCTCGACCAGGCGCTCGACGCGACGCGCCCGGCGGGGCAGGTCGTGCTCGTGGCCGTGCCGTGGGAGCCGCTGTCGCTCGAGCCGGCGAACTGGATGGCGCGCGAGGTCGACCTGCGCGTGAGCTTCGCGAGCGAGCCGGAGGACTGGCACCGCGCGCTCGCGCTGATGGCCTCCGGCCGTATCTCGGCGGCGGCGCTGATATCGGAGACGAGCTTCATCGCGCTCGAGCAGATCCAGGAGACGTTCGAGGCGCTGACGGCGCCGTCGACGCAGTTGCAGGTGGTGATCCGCCTCTGACGCGGTTGCAGGTGGTGATCCGCCTCTGACGCGGTTGCAGGTGGTGATCCGCCTCTGACGCGGTTGCGGCGCGCGGGCGCGACGCCTCGGCCGCCGGCCGATCGCGTGCCGCTCGGCGAGGAGGTCTCCGTGAGCGCCACCACCCACGACGTCGTCGTGATCGGCGCGGGCATCGTCGGGCTGGCGACCGCGCGGGCGCTGCTGCGGCGCGCGCCGGGGCTGCGGCTCTGCGTGCTCGAGAAGGGCGCCACCGTGGCGGCGCAGCAGACGTCGCACAACAGCGGCGTGATCCACTCGGGCATCTACTACCGCCCCGGCTCGCTGAAGGCGGAGCTCTGCGTACAGGGGCGCGCCGCGCTCATCCGCTACTGCGACGAGCACGGCATCCCGTACGAGCTCTGCGGCAAGCTGATCGTGGCGACGCGCCCCGGCGAGCTCCCGCGGCTCGAGGCGCTCGCCGAGCGCGCGACGGCGAACGGCGTGCAGGGGCACGAGATGATCGGCCCCGAGCGCGTCCGCGAAATCGAGCCGCACGTCGTCGCGCTGCGCGCGCTCTGGGTGCCCTCCACCGGCATCGTCGACTTCGCGCGGCTCGCGGAGGCGTACGCGGACGATGTGCGCGCGGCCGGCGGCGAGGTCGTGCTCGGCGCGGAGCTGCTCGACTCGTGGGTGCGCGACGGCGTGCGCCACGTGCGCGCCGGCGACCGCGAGCACTCGGCGCGGCTCTTCGTGAACTGCGCGGGGCTGCACGCCGACCGCATCGCGCGGCGGCTCGGCGCGCCGACGCGCGTGCAGATCGTGCCGTTCCGCGGCGAGTACTACACGCTGCGCAGGGAGCGCGAGCCCCTCGTGCGGGGGCTGATCTACCCCGTGCCCGACCCCGACCTGCCCTTCCTCGGCGTGCATTTCACGCGCAACATCAAGGGGTACACCGAGGCCGGCCCGAACGCGGTGCTCGCGACCGCGCGCGAGGGGTACCGCAAGCGCGACTTCAACCTGCGCGACGCGCTCGAGATCGCGCGCTACCCCGGCTTCTGGCGCGTCGCGATGCGGGAGTGGCGCACCGGGATCGACGAGGTGCACCGCTCGCTGCGCAAGTCGGTCTTCGTGCGCGACCTGCAGCGGCTCATCCCCGAGGTCGAGTCGCGCGACCTGACCGCGGGCGGCTCCGGCGTGCGCGCGCAGGCGGTGACGCCGGACGGGCGGCTGCTCGACGACTTCCTCATCGAGCGCTCGGAGGCGGCCCTGCACGTGCTGAATGCGCCGTCGCCCGGGGCGACCTCGTCGCTGCTGATCGGCGATCGCATCGCGTCGACGGCGGCGGAGATCCTCGAGCTGACGGGCTGACCAGCCGCGCCGGTCGCGGATACGCACCCGCACCAACGATCGGCGCCCCGCCACCAAGCAGCACCGCGTCGGGCTGCAGTCCGCGCGCAGGAACGGCCGCACCGATGGACACGCGAACGGGAACCGCGCCACCAGCCCACCGTCGAGCGCGTCTACGCCACCGACGCCGTCGAGGTGACCTGGGAGCCGTCGTTCTGCATCCACGCCGCGGAGTGCATCCGCGGGCTCCCGCGCGTGTTCGACCCGTGACGGCGCCCGCGGGTCGACGTCACCGCTGCCAGCGCGGATGAGATCGCCGAGGTCGTGGCGCGCTGCAGCACCGGGGCGCTCCACGCGCGGCTGCTCGATGGCCGCGCCTCGGAGACGCCACCGGACCCGCCGGAGATCGAGCCGGAGATCAACGGCCCGCTGTTCATCCGCGGGCGCGTCCGCATCCTCGACGCCGACTGCAACGTGCTGCGGGAGGACACGCGCCTCGCGCTCTGCCGGTGCGGCCACTCGCAGAACAAGCCGTTCTGCGACGACTCCCACACGCGCGTGGGCTTCCGCAGCGACGAGCAGCGGATCCCCGGACGAGCATCACGCGGCCGCGGAACGACCGCTCGCGGGGCGGAGGCTCAGCCGGCTGACCCCGGCCGCTCGCCGGCCCGGACCCCTACCGCCACTGAGAGCGGCGCGCCTCCAGGTTCGAGTGCACGTCGAGCAGCACCGCGCGCCCGTCCGCGTTCAGCCGCTGCGCCTCCTCCAGCGCCTCCGCCATCTTGCCGGGCTCCGTCACCTCGATGCCGACGGCGCCCAGACCGTGCGCGATCTCGGCGTAGTTCCCGGTCATATGCGTCGTCCCGTACTTCTCGCGCGCCGTCGGGTAGCCGCCCGGGTACGTGGCCATCCCGCCGTTGTTCAGCACGATGGTCGTGATCGGCGCGCCCGCGCGCACCGCGGTCTCGATGTCGAGCCCCGACATCCCGAACGCGCCGTCCCCCATGAAGTTCAGGCAGAAGCGGTCCGGCTTCGCGAGCTTCGCGCCGATCATCAGCGGGATCCCGTAGCCGAGGTGCGTCGTCTTCCCCCAGCCGACGTACGAGTGCGGCACCGTCGCGGTGTAGAACGGCACGATCGTGTCGCGCGGCGCGCCGGCGTCGTGCGTGACGATGCTGCGGTCGTGGTCGAGCACGCGCTCGAGCTCGCCGATCACGCGGTAGGTGTTGATCGGCTTCTCGTCCGAGGCGAGCACGTCCGTCCACTCGGACATCCACTGCTTCTTCGTCTTCGCGATCTCCTCGGCGACCTTCGTCTTCCCCCTGCGTCCCTGCGGGCCGAGCTGCGCCTTCACCTCCTCCACGAGCATCTCGATCGTCGCGCGCGCGTCGCCGGGGAGGCCGACCTCGACCGCGTAGTCCTTGTTGATGTCCTCGATCGCCTCGCTGTTGTGGATGATCCGCTTGCCCTCGGGAATCGGCTGTCCGTAGCCCGTGCGCGTGAGGCTCGAGCCGAGCGCGAGCAGCACGTCGGACTCCTGCAGCCAGGTGCGCGCCTGCAGCGTCGTCGACGCGCTCCCCGCGCCGAGCGCGAGCGGGTGGCGCTCGTTGAAGCCGGACTTCCCGGAGAGCGTGCAGTAGACGGGGATCTCGGTGAGCTCCGCGAGCTCGGTGAGCGCCTCCGAGGCGCCCCCGAGCAGCACGCCCATCCCCGACCAGATCACCGGCTTCTGCGCCGAGAGCAGCAGCTGCACGGCGTCGCGCACGTCGCTCGCCGACGGCCGCGTGACGTGGCGCCTGGGCGGCTCGTAGCGGACCTCCGCGGTCGAGAGCTCCGCGGTCGCGACGTCCGCCGGGATCTCGACGACGGCCGGGCCCGGCCGCCCGTTGCGCATCGCGTGGAAGGCGCGCCGCATGACGGCCGGCGCGGTGTCGGGCGTGAGGATGACCTCCGCGCTCTTCGAGACGCTCTGGTAGGTGCGCGCCGGCGAGAAGTTCGGGCGCACGAAGTACTCGGAGAGGCGGTTGCCGCCCGGCAGGTGGAGGATCGGCACGTTGTCGGCGAACGCCTGCGCCAGCCCGCCCATCGAGTTCTCGGCGCCGGGACCGCCCTGCGTGATCACGACGCCGAAGCGCTCCCGGTCGTTCATGCGGCTGAAGCCGTCGGCGGCCATCAGCGCACCGCGCTCCTGCCGGAACATGATCGTGCGGATGCCGACCTTCGCCGCCTCCTCGATCAGGTTGTTCGAGGGGAAGCACGCGATCCACTCCACACCCTCGCGCTTCAGGATCTGGGCCACCGCCTGGATCGTGTTCATCGCTCTCTCCACTCGCTCGGGAGCCCGGACGGCTCCGCGGGATTGCGCTGCAGCGGTCTCACACGCCGGCACCTGGGCACGCCGCGCGGGCCGCTCAGTCGACGGGCGCGACCACCCAGAGCGGCTCCTCGCCGCGCGCGATCCGCACCGCGTTCGTCACGGCGTTCTCCGCCGCGTTCCACTCGGACTCCACCGCGCGTGTCGCCAGGTGCGGCGTGACGATCACGTTGGGCATCGTCGGCAGCGGGCTGTCCGGCGGGACCGGCTCGACCTCGGTCACGTCGAGCCCCGCCGCGAAGATCTCCCCCGATCGCAGCGCGCGGATCAGTGCCGTCTCGTTCACCACCGGCCCCCGGCAGGTATTGATGAGGATCGCCGTCGGCTTCATCATCGCGAACTCGCGATCCGAAAGCATGTGCCGCGTCTTGCGGTCGAGCGGCACGTGCAGCGTCACGATGTCCGAGGTCGAGAGCAGCTCGTCGAACGGCACCCGCCGTGCGCCGGTCGCGCGCACGTGCTCCTCGTCGAGGTCGACGATGTCGTGGTAGACGAGCTCGCACTCCCAGCCGGCGAGCCGCTTCGCGACACGTGAGCCGATGCGACCGAGCCCCACGATGCCGACGCGCTTGTCGACCAGCGTGTGGAACTCGGTGCGGTCGCCGGCGACGCCCGCCATCCAGGTGCCGGCCTTCACGCTGTCGATCTGCACGTCGAGCTTGCGGTAGACCGCGATCATCAGCGCGATCGCGTGCTCGGCGACCGCCACCGCGTTCGCCCCGCCGTTGTTCGCGACCGCGACGCCGAGGTCTTCGAGCGCCGCGATGTCGAGGCTGTCGGTGCCGGCCGAGAACGTCTGGATGAGGCGCAGGTTCGGCAGCTTCGCCACGACCTCCGGGGTGAGCACGCGCACGCCGCCCGGGAAGATCACGAGCGCGTTGCGGCACTGCTCGACGATCTGCTCCACGGGCTGGTCGGCGTTCACGAACTGCAGGTCCAGCCCGCCGCCGAGGCGTTCCGCGACCGCGCGGCACTCCGCGAGCCTGGTCTCGGCGGCCGGACCCTCGCGGCCGAGCATGACGACGAGCGCGGACATGGGTGCGACCCCCTTCGCCGGGACCCCGAGACGGTCCAGCCCGGGACGGGCGGGTCGGACGATAGCGCACGGGGGCCGGTCGCGTCCGAGCTCGGCGTTCGGCGCGCCGCCCGCGCGCGCGGGTGCGGCACGGGGAGCGGGTGGTCCAGCTCGGCGCTCGGAGACGGGGGCGCGCGGCCCCGAATCGAGCGGGCTACAGTGCCCCGACGGCGCGCGGGCGGACTCGACCCGAGCGCGACCGGCTGTGAGGGGGGGTCATGCGACCGGAGACGCCGCAGGTCACGCCGGAGCGGTTCGCGCAAGGATTCACGTTCAGCGACTACATCGCGTACGCGGCGAGCGCCGAGAACCTCCGGCGCGAGGGCACCGGCGGCGGCAGCCGCCACACGCTCGGGGACATGAGCCGCGCGATGGCCGGCTGGTACGCCACCACCCCGCTCAGCGAGTGGCAGGCCGACGCGATGCGGCGGCTCGCGGAGCATCCGGACGGCCCGGCGAGGGTGCTCGTCGTCTCCGAGGAGTGGTCGTCGGACTGCCGCCGCGACGTCCCCGTCTTCCAGCGGCTCGCCGAGGCGGGCGCGCTCGAGCTGCGCATCTTCACGCGCGACGGCCAGCGCTACGGCGCCACGCCCGAGCCCGAGGATTCGCCGAACGCCGACCTGATGCGCCAGTTCCTCAACCGCAAGCCGGGCGGCCCGTACCAGTCCATCCCGATCGCGGCGTTCTTCGACGCGCGGTGGCGGTACCTCTACCACTACACGGAATTCCCGGCGCTGTACCACAAGGACACGATCCAGGCGCGGCTGCGTGCGCGCCGGCCCGGCGAGAGCGAGGGGGAGGCCGGGCAGCGCTACCAGCGCGACTGGCTCGCGCTGCGCGAGTCGCCGTTCTTCCGCGTCTGGGCCTCGGCCTGCGCCGACGAGATCATCTCCGAGCTGCACCGCCGGCTGCTTCCCGGATAATCGCGCGGCCGGCGGCCCGCGCGCACACCGGGCGGGCGGGCCGGGCAGCCGCGAGCGGCGCGCCTCAGCCCCCCTCCATCGGATCGCGAGCAGGGCTCAGGGCACGCCGCTACGCGCTCGCTACCCCGCGCTCGCGGCGTCACGCTCGGCGACCGCCGCCCGCAGCAGCGGGATCAGCTCCCGCCCGTAGGCGCGCGCATCCTCGAGCGGGTCGAAGCCGCGGATCAGGATGGTCGACACCCCGAGCTCGTAGTACTTCATGAGCGCGTCGGCCACCTGTCGCGGGGTGCCGACGAGCGCCGAGGTGTTGCCCGGCGCCCCGGTCGCTCCGGCGATCGGGAGCCAGAGCCGCTCGTCGTGGATCTCCTTCTCGGCCGCCAGCGCGAGCAGCCGGCGCGAGCCCTCGGCCTCGGGGCGCGGGGCGCTGCTGCCGAGCGGGACGCGGCCGGCACCGCTGCGCGCGGACTCGCGGACGCCCGCGAGCACCCGGCGCGCCTTCTCCCACGCCTCGTCCTCGGTGACGGCGATGATCGGGCGGAACGAGACGCTGAAGCGCGGCTTGACGCCCGCAGGCGCCGCCGCCGCGCGCACCTCATCGATCTTCTCGCGCACCGCGGCGAGCGGCTCGCCCCACATCGCGAACACGTCGCAGTACGCGACGGCGCCGAGCGCTGCGCGCGACTGCCCGCCGTAGTAGAGCGGGATCGTCCCCGCGTAGGGACGCACGTCAGAATACGCGCCGGCGAACCGGTAGTGCCGGCCATCGTGATCGAACGGATCGCTGCTCGTCCACACGCGGCGGAGGATCTGCATGTACTCGGCCGTGCGCGCGTAGCGCTCGTCGTGATCGAGGTCGTCGCCGTCGCGCCGCTGCTCCGCGTCCGATCCGCCGCTGATGATGTGCAGGGCGACGCGACCGCGCGTGAACTGATCGAGCGTCGCGGCCTTGCGCGCGGCGAGCGTGGGCGCCACGAAGCCCGGCCGGTGCGCGATCAGCAGCTTGAGGGTGCTCGTCGCCGCGGCCGCGTGCGCGCCGATCAGGAAGCCGTCGGCGGAGCTCGAGGAGTAGCCGGTGAGCACTCGGTCGAAGCCGCTCTCCTCGTGCGCGCGCGCAAACGTCGCGAGGTAGTCCGGGTCGATGCCCCCACCGATGACGTGGAGGCTCGACCCGCTCCGGGGAGGATCGGCCCCGACCATCCCGACGATCTCGACCGGCATGCGCTGCTCCTCCGTGCGGGATAGCGGGTGCTAGCCCCGCCCCACGAACGGCATCTTCGACGCCATCACCGTCAGCAAGAGTACGTTCGCGTCGAGCGGCACGCTCGCCAGAGAGACGACCGCGCGGGCCACGTGCTCGACGTCCATCGTCGGCTCCGGCGCGAGCGACCCGTCCGCCTGCGGCACGCCGACCGGCAGGCGCCCGGTGATCTCGGTCGCCGCATTGCGATGTCGATCTGCCCGCAGGCGATGTCGTGCTTGTGACCGTCGAGCGCGGTCGACTTCGCGAGCCCGGTGATCGCGTGCTTCGTCGCCGTGGAGGGCGCGGAGTTCGGCGGCGGCGCGTGCGCGGGGATCGAGCCGTTGTTGGTGATGCGGCCACCGCGCGGGTCCTGTGTCTGCATGGCGCGGAACGCCTCCTGCGTGCAGAGGAACGCGCCCGTGAGGTTCACGTCGACGACCGCACGCCACTGGTCGACGGACAGCGCTTCGAGCGCGACGCCGGGGACGCCGCGCCCCCGCGTTGTTGAAGAGCAGGTCGAGCCGGCCGAAGCGCTCCATGGTGGCGGAGAAGAGCCGGCGCACCGCCTCGGGGTCGGTGACGTCCGTCGGGCGCACGAGCACCCGCTCCGGCGCCCCCGCCGACTCCGCCACCGCCTGGAGCGGCTCGCGCGCCGCCCCGCGAGCGCGACCGCATACCCCTCGCGCAGCAGGGCGAGCGAGGTCGCCCGCCCGATCCCGGTGCCCGCGCCCGTGGACGATCGCCACCCGCAGCCGCTCGCTCACCGTCGCCCCCTCCCGCGTACCGCGGGCGAGGGTAGCGACCGCGCGCGGTGCCCGGTCACCGGATCTCGCGCGAGGAGCGCAGCGCGTCGAGCACGCGGATGCGCGGCGCGCCCGCCAGGATCGCGCCGGAGTAGACGCGCGCGGCGAGCCAGACGCTGTCCGCGATCGCCAGGAGCATCAGCCCCACGGCGAGCGCGAGCTCCCAGAGCGGCGGCTCCCCGCCGGCGTAGCGCGCCGGCATCGCGAGCGGCGCGCTGAGCGGCACCAGCGACAGCACGCGCGCGACGACCCCGTCGGGGTTCCCGGGGATCTACCGTGAGCGAGATCATTCTTCAGTTCGTGAGTCGCCACGGCTGCCGCGACCCGAAGCCGCGTCCTCAGCCGGCGGAGCCGGACGCGGGATCGGCCGGGGCGGATGCGGGGGCTGGGCCGGCCCCCGGCCCGCCGGCCGTCGACGGCGGCCGGGTGCTCCAGCCGGCCGCCTCCGCAGCGGACGCGGGCCGCTCGGTGGGCAGCGCGGCCCCCACCGGCTCCGGCGTCTTCGGACTCGGCGTCACCAAGATCGAGATCGCGGCGAGGATGTACGCGCCGATGAACACGAGGAACGCGACCGCGTACGAGCCGTTCAGGTCGTACGCGAGCCCCGCGAAGACCGGGCCGCCCGCGCTGAAGACGATTGTGAACGGCCGCCCGATCGAGCGCACGGTCCCGAGCGTGAGGCGGCCGTAGTAGTCGGCCCACACCGTCTCCTGGATCGTGATGACGCCGCCCACGCCCACCCCGAACAGGAAGATCGCGCCGTACATCAGCGGTAGCGTCGGCGCCGTGAGGATCGCCACCACCCCGAGTCCGAGGAAGGCGAACTCGGACGCGGCGGCGAAGCGTGCGGGCACGCGCTCGACGATCAGCCCCCAGATCGGCTTCGAGATCAGGCCGGAGACGCCCATCATGCTGAAGGCGCCCGCCGCCTCCGTCCGCGAGTAACCCGAGTCGGTCAGGTACGGGATCAGGTGCAGCAGCATCGCGCCGAAGCCCATGCTGCCGAGGCCGAAGCTGACGATGAGCATCCACAGTGCCGGCGTCTTCATCGCCTGGCGACGGGTCCAGCGCGCCGCGTCCGCCGCGGCGCGCTCGGCGGCTCGCCGGTCGCCGGGCGCCGTCTCGGTCCGCCTCCCATCTGGCTCGAGCCCGTAGTCCTCGGGTCTGCGGCGCATGACGAGCCACGCGGGCGGGATCACGACGACCCAGACGGCGATCCCGATCACGACCCAGGCGGTGCGCCACCCGGCGGCGTCGATCAGCCAGGCCGCGAGCGTCGGCAGGACGACCGCAGCCGCCGAGGTGCCCATCGCGGTGATCGCGATCGCGCGGCCGCGCCTGCGGATGAACCAGTTGGAGACGGCGATGTTGAGCACCATCGAGCCCATCGTCGCCATCCCGAACGTGAGCACGCCCGCCTTCACGACGTAGTACTGCCAGAGCTCCTGCACCTGGCCGAGCAGGATGTAGGCGGCGCCGGAGATGACCGCGCCGATCACCATCAGCCCGCGCCCGCCGCGGCGATCGATGAGGCCGCCGATGAAGAGGCCGATCATCCCGGAGACCGCGGTGGAGGCGGTCTGTCCGAGCGAGATGTCGGTCCGCGACCACGCGAGCTCCTCGGTCATCGGCTTGACGAAGACGCCGAGGCCGTAGGCGGAGATGCCGGACGACATCATCGAGCCGAGGAACGCGAGGGCGACGATGTACCAGCCGTAGAAGATCGGTCGGCCGAAGAGCCGCGCGGGCAGGAGGAGCCGCGTCGGTGCCGGGGACTCCCGGGCGGTCACGTTCGAAGCGCTCGGGGCACGCACGTTGCCAGTCCCCCTGCGCGAGACGATCGCAGCGCTATCCCCTTGGCAGCCCCAGCCCGCGCGTCGCGATCACGTTACGCTGGATCTCGGAGGTCCCGCCCTCGATCGTGAACGCCTGCGACCGCAGGAACAGCGTCGACCAGCGCGCGCGCATCGGCGTGTGCGCGCTCTCGTGGTCGGTGAGCCCTCCGTACGGGCCCATCAGCTGCACGGCGGTGCGGTAGATGCGCTGGCCGAGCTCCGTCCCGAAGACCTTCGACATCGACGCCTCGTAGTTCGGGACGAGGCCGCGCGCCTGCATCGAGATGATGCGCTGCGAGAGCGTGCGAGCGACCGCGGCCTCGACGTACCGGTCGGCGAGCTGCAGCCGCGGCGCATCGACCCGCCCGAGCCGCGAGCGTCCGCTGCCGGCGCCGCGCTCGCTCACGAGGAAGGCGCGCAGCGCGTCGAGCGTCTGCTCGTTGCCGACGGCCGACCCGATCGAGGAGCGCTCGAAGTCGAGGTGCGTGGCGCCGACGTACCAGCCCCGGTTGATCTCGCCGACCGCGTTCTTCACGGGGACGCGCACGTCCTCGAAGAAGACCTCGTTGAACTCGCTGCCGCCGTGCATCTGGTGCAGCGGGCGCACCGCGATCCCCGGCGACTTCATCGAGAGCAGCAGGTAGGTGATGCCGCGGTGCTTCGGCGCCTCGGGGTCGGTGCGCACGAGCGCGAATATCCAGTTCGCGTTGTGCGCGTCGGAGGTCCAGATCTTCTGCCCGTTGATCACGAAGTCGTCGCCGTCGCGAACGGCGCGCGTCTGCAGCGAGGCGAGATCGGAGCCGGAGCCCGGCTCGGAGTAGCCCTGGCACCAGCGGGTGTCGCCGCGCACGAGCGGCGGGAGGTGCTCGCGCTTCTGCTCATCGGTGCCGTGCACCATGATCGTCGAGCCGACGTCGTGCACGCCGAGCCGCGGCGCGCGCGTCTCCGCGAAGGTCTCGCTGAGGATGAACTGCTCCATCGGCGAGAGGTCGGCGCCGCCGTACTCCTTCGGCCAGGCCGGCGCGATCCAGCCGCGCTCGACGAGCGCCGCGCGCCAGCGCTTGAGCGCCTCGCGCCGCTCGGGCCCGGGCTCGGCCATGCCGAACGCGGAGAACTCCTCGGGCCGTGCGACGAGCTGCTCCGGCAGGTTGCGCTCGATGAACGTGCGCACCTCGGTGCGAAAGGTGGCCTGCTCGGGCGTGTCGGCGAAGTCAACCACGGCGTCGGTCCAATCCATCGGCTCCGGCGTGTCCGGCACACCGAGTCTATGACCTGCCCGCGGTATTCATACCACCTGCAGCGTGAGAGTCTCCGCGCTGAGCACGGGTTCGCCTGGCTGCACTTGTGGTGCTGGTGGTCGGTAGCCCAGCGAGAAGTGCGGCCGGATCCGGTTGTACGCGTTGCGCCACATCTCGATCAGGACCTGCGCCTCGAGCA
>VGNK01000038.1 GCA_016866055.1 Chloroflexota bacterium
TCTACGTGGCCTTCATCACCGACGTCTACTCGCGGGCGATCGTCGGCTGACAGCTCTCCCGCTCGCTGCGCTCCGACCTCGCACTCCACGCCCTGAAACAGGCGCCTGGTCGCCGCGCGGTCCGCTCGACGGGCTGGCCCATCACTCGGATCGCGGATCGCGATATCTGTCGATCCGCTACACCGACTGACCCGGCCCGGGTAAGTCGGTCCACCGTTGATGCGAGTCCTTTGGCCCACGACGCTGTGGGTGAGGAGGGCGCAGACGGTGGAGGGACGCAGGCACACACCAGAGCAGGTCGTGCGGAAGCTCCGGGAGGCGGAGCGGCTGCTGGCCGCGGGGACCGCGCTGCCCGAGGTGACGAAGCAGCTGGAGATCTCGGAGCAGACCTATCACCGCTGGCGCGCGCAGTACGGCGGGATGCGCGCAGACGATGCGAAGCGGTTGCGTGATCTGGAACGCGAGAGCGCGCGGCTGAAGCGTCTCGTCGGCGACAAGGAGCTCGAGATCGATGCGCTGCGCGAGGTAGCGAAGGGAAATTGGTGAGCCCGTCCCGTCGACGTGAGGCGGTGTCCATGTTGCAGGACCGCCTCGCGCTGTCGGAGCGACGGGCATGTCGCATCACCGGCCAGCATCGCTCGACGCAGCGGCACCGGCCGCGGCGCGATCGTCAGGAGGCCCTGCGCGCCTGGCTGCGGGCGTTCTCGCGCAGCCGACCGCGCTGGGGCTACCGCAGAGCCTGGGCCGCGTTGCGGACGGAGGGGTGGACGGTGAACCGGAACCGGGTCGAGCAGCTCTGGCGCGAGGAGGGGCTGCGGGTGCCCACGCGGAAGCACAAGCGGCAGCGCCTCGGGGCCTCGACGGTACCGGCGCTGCGGCTGCGTGCTGAGCGACCGAACCACGTGTGGGCGCTCGACTTCCAGTTCGACGAGACCGCCGACGGCAAGCTGCTCAAGCTGCTGAACATCGTCGACGAGTACACCCGTGAGGCACTGGCCATGCGCACCCAGCGCCGCATCGACGCCGATGCCACGGTGGCGACCCTCGACCAGGTGGTCGCGGCCCGCGGCCGCGCGCCTGCCTTCATCCGCATGGAGAACGGACCGGAGCTGCCGGCACACGCCCTGCGCGATTGGTGCCGCAGCTCAGGGGCCGGGACCAGCTACATCGAGCCCGGCAGCCCGTGGGAGAACCCGTTTGTGGGATCGTTCAACGGCCGGCTGCGCGACGAGCTGCTCACCGTCGAGCAGTTTCAACACGCTGCTCGAGGCCCAGGTGCTGATCGAAGACTGGAGGATGGACTACAACTGGCGCCGACCACACAGCAGCCTCGGCTGGCTGGCACCTGCCGCCTACGCGCAACGCTGCGGGGTCATCAACCCGCCGGACTCTCGCAGCGGCTGGACCGACGATCCCGGGCTGGTCACCGACCAAGATCACGCAGGTGCGTCGCGAGCACATCGAAGCCTGGCTGCTGACGCTCGTTCATGGACGCAGCGCCACGACCGCGCTACGACGGTGACCAATCGGCGAGCACCTGGCGCGCCACCTCGATCGCCTCGGTGGCACGCCCGTGGCCGGCGTAGATCATGGTGGTGAGGATGACTTCCTCGATCTCCTCGCGGGTGGCGCCGTGATTCAGCGCGCCCTGGACGTGGATGCGCAGGCGGTCCTTCGTGCCCATCGCGACGAGGGCGGCGATGGCGACGAAGCTGCGTTCGCGCCGGGTGAGGCCAGAGCGGTCCCAGATGCGGCCGATGTGCAGCACCTCCATGGCGATGTCCGAGCCGTACATGCCGGAGAGCGTGGCAAACGCCTGATCGGCGGTGGTGCCCATGATGCGCCCGATCGCGTCGGCGCCCGGCGGCAGTTCGCGCGTCACGACGGGCTCCATTCCTGCGGCGCCGTGGCGACCCGCTCAAACGCGTACGCAGTCGCGAGCAGCAGGGGATCCTGGCCCGGCGGGGCGACGAACTGGATGCCGCAGGGCAGGCCCTGCGCGCGTCCCATCGGTACGCTGATCGCCGGGAAATCGACCAGGCTCCACGGGATGCAGTTCTCAGAGAGTACGAGCAGGTAGTCGTCGGCCTGCTCGCGCAGCGGGGGGACCACCTTGCACGTGGGCATGGCGAGCACGTCGACGCCGGCGACGGTGCGCTCGAACCGTTCGCGGAGTTGCCCGCGCAGCCTCAGCGCGCGTACGTAGTCGACGGCGTCCAGCTGGAGCGCCTCGCGCAGCTGGTCCCGCACCTCGGGCGTGCAGCGCTCGAGGTCGGTGCCGGCCTCGCGATGGAACTGAGCTGCCTCTGCGCGGCTGATGATCATGCCGACGGCGTTGGCGAGCGCGTAGTCGTCGGCGGTGGGGGCGTCCAGGCGCCGGACGGCGGCGCCCGCCAGTTCCATCGCGGAGAGCGCTTCGACGAAGCGCTGCGACACTGCCGGTTCCGCACCTGCCAGTGTCGCAGCGCTGTAGCCGATCCGCCGACCGGCGGGGGTTGCGGGGAGCGCGCCTGTGAACGAGCCGGGCGCTGCGACGAGCACGTCCATCAACAGGGCGACGTCGCGCACCGAGCGCGCCATCGGAGCGAAGTGATCGAGGCTCCAGGACAGGGTGTTCCAGTGGTCGATGGGTACGAGGTCCAGCGATGGCTTGTAGCCGACCAGCTCGCAGGACGCAGCGGGCACGCGAATCGAGGCGCGGGTGTCGGTGCCCAGCGAGCCGAGCGCCATGCCGGTGACGAGGGAGATCGCGGAGCCACCGCTCGATCCGCCTGGCACGCGCGCTGGATCCCAGGGGTTGTGTGCCTGGGGCGTGGTGACGCCGAGCGCGAATTCGTGCGTCGCCACCTTGCCGACCAGCAGCGCTCCCGCCGCACGCAACCGCGCCACGGCGGTTGCGTCGTCACTCGCGATGCGGGGCGGCAGCGCGGCGGAGCTGCCGCGTGTCGGCATGCCCGCGACGTCGATCACATCCTTAACGGAGATCGGGAGGCCGTGCAGCGGACCGCGCCATGTACCCGCGCGCGCCTCGGCATCGAGCGCCAGCGCGGCGGCCTCGATCGGCGCGACGTACTCGAAGGCGCCGAGGGCGGCGGCGTGGGCCGCGATGCGCGCGCTCGTCCGCGCCGCGAGCGCGGACACGGAGGTCGCTCCGCTGCGCAGTTGCTCGCGCGTGTCCCAGAGGTCGCCTGGTAGGCCCTCGATGGGGCCCGCCGCCGCCTCTAGCGGTCGGGCGGCCGGTTGCGGCAGCCGGAACGCCGGCGCACGGTCGGGCGGATCGAGCGGCCATGCGCGCACCGTGTCGACCGCCTGCTGGAAGAGTTGGCTCGTGGTGGGCCGGACTACTGTCACGCGCTGCGCACCAGCGCGAGCGGTGCGAGCGCCTTGATCACCGCGGCGGAGTCCGCGATCGCACCGAAGACGCCGCCCTGCATGGTCACCATCTTCACCGCGGCTTCGTAGTTGCCGTAGTCGGTGGCGCCCGTGCAGTCCTTGAGCAGCAGGCACTCATAGCCGAGGTCGTTGGCCTCGCGCATGATCGTGTGCACGCAAACGTCGGTGGTGATGCCCGTGAAGATGAGGTGCGTGATGCCCCGGTTGCGCAGCACGAGGTCGATGTCCGTGGTGCTGAAGGCGCCCTTGCTCGGCTTGTCGATGATCGGCTCGCCGTTGACGGGGTAGAGCTCGGGGATGATGTCCCAGCCGACCTCGCCGCGTACGAGGATGCGACCGCAGGGGCCGGCGTCACCGATCCCCGCGCCGATCTGCTTCGAGCGCCAGAGCTTGTTGGGTGGGCAGTCCGACAGGTCCGGCTTGTGGCCCTCCCGCGTGTGCACGACGTGCATGCCGGGCACGCGGCGCACGAGCTCGAGCACGCGTCGTGTCGGCTCGATGCCGGCGCGCGTCAGGTTGAGGTTGTAGCCCATCGCATCGACGTAGCCGCCGGGGCCGCAGAAGTCGGTCTGCCAGTCGATGCAGAGCAGGGCGGTGCGCTCGGGCACGAGGGTACCGTCGAAGGGCCAGGGGTAGGGCTCGGCGTGGATCTGCACGGTCATGCGTCGACTCCTAGCGGTCGTGCGGCGGCGCGGCGGCCGCTGCGAGTGGGTAGGCGGCGAGTAGCTCCAGCACGGCGGCCGATTCCGCGACGACGCCGAAGATCCCACCGGACATCTGGATGCTTGCGATCGACCCGCCAAACGTGTCAGCGGCGAGGCCGGTGCTGCAGTCGGTCAGTGCCAGGCACTCATATCCGAGGTCGTTGGCCTGGCGCATCGTGCAATCGGCGCCGAGCTCGAATGGGAATCCCGCGAGCATGATGTCGGTGATTCCGCGCCGCCGCAGCACGCCATCGAGATCGGTACCGCTGAAGCCGCCGAGGTGCGGCCGAGTGACGGCGAAGTCGGCGAGTCCGTGCGGGAGCACGGAGGCGCCCGAGTGGTCCGGCAGCTCGCCGATGACCACGCCGGCGCCGCGCGCGGCGCGCACCAGCTCGATGAGTCGCGCGCGGAGCGTCGCATCGGGCGGCGCCGACTGCCCGTCGACGGCCACCGCCAGGGCCGTTCGCGCAGGCGTGAACGCTCCATGCCACGGCCAGCGGTACGGCCGGCTGTCTGCGGTCTGACTGACTGTCACGTGCGCCCGTTCCTCGCTGTCAGTGAGCCGCTTCTCGCAGCACGGTCCGGGCGCGGCCGCGCGCGCCGCGCCCGGACCGGCGCGATGGGCGCGCTAGTTGGGGATCTTGCCGATGACGCCCTCGACGAGGTAGTTCATCTGCTCGAGCGAGGTCACCTCGGGCTGCTTCGCGCCCGCCGCGATGCGCTCGGCGCCGCTCTGGTCCTTGATCGGGCCGGCGAAGATCTGCAGCTGTCCGCTCAGCAGCTTCGCCTGCGTCGCGGCGATCTGGTCCCGCACATCCTTCGGCACCGCCTTGCCGAACGGCGCAAGCTTGACGGCGCCGTCGGCCATCGACAGGCGGACCTGGCTGACCTTGTAGGTGCCGCCGCGTACCTGGTTCACGAGGTCGACGAAGAGCTTCGCCCAGTCCCACGTCGCCGCGGTCAGCCAGCCGTTGGGTGCGAGCTTGCTGCCGTCTACGTGGTAGCCGACGGAGAACATGCCGGCCTTCTCGGCGGCCTGGATGCCGGCGCCGGGGCAGTCCTGGTGCTGGTTCAGCACGTCGACGCCCTGGGCCTTCAGGTTCTTCACGGACTCCGAGATCTTCGCCGGGTCACACCAGTTCGCGGTGAAGACGACGGTCGTGGTCGCGGCCGCGTTGACCGACTTCGCGCCGAGTTCGAACGCATTGATGTTCAGCAGCGTCTGCGAGATCGGGAAGGCGACGACGTAGCCGAGCTTGTTGCTCTTCGTTGCCTTGCCCGCGGCGATCCCGGCGAGGTAGTTCGCTTCCCAGCTCGCGCCGAAGTAGGTGCCGACGTTCTTCGCGGTCTTGAGGCCGCCCTGGTGCAGGAAGGTGACGTTCGGGTACTTCTCGCCCACTTTGATGGCGGGATCGAGGTGGCCGAAGCTCGTCGGGAAGATGATCGTGGCGCCCTGCTGGATCATCTGCTCCATCACGCGCTCGGCTTCGGCGCTCTCCGGCACGTTCTCGGCCTTGATGGCCTTCACGTTCGGCAGCTTCTCGACGGCGAGCTGACCCTGGTACGCAGCCTGGTTGTAGCCGCCGTCGTCGACGGCGCCGACGTAGAGGAAGCCGATGACGGTCGTCTTGGCGGACGCGGCGCCGGACGCGCTGCCCGCAGCGGGGGAGGTCGCTGCGCCGTCGGTTGTTTCAGACTCGTCATCCGAGCCGCAGGCCACGGCGAGTAGCCCGATCGCAAGCACGGTGGCCAGGCATAGGAGCCAGCGCCCCGCGTGCAGAGGGAGGATGCCCATTGGTCCGGTCCTTTCGTGTGCCGAGCAGTGGTTTGCGCGGAGCGCGCTGTGCGGGGAAGCGGGGCTAACCCGTTCCCCGGAACACCTTGGTCAGGCCGGCCGGGAACGCGTCGCGGCCGCGCTGCGCCCAGACCAGGAGCACGACGATGGTGAGCAGGTAGGGCGTCATGTCGAGCAGTAACGGCGAGACGCCGACGCCGCGGGCCTGCAGCTGCAGCTGCAGCGCGACGGCGCCACCGAAGAGCAGCGCGCCGACCATCGCGCGCAGCGGGTTCCACATCGCGAAGATCACGAGCGCGACCGCGATGAAGCCGCGGCCCTGTGTCAAGTTTTCGACCCAGGTGGCTGCGTAGGCAAGGGAGATCTGCGCGCCGCCGAGGCCGGCGAGCGCGCCGCCGAACGTGACCGCTGCGTACTGGATGCGCGCCGGGTGCAATCCCACCGCAAACGCCGACTCCGTGCTCTCGCCGACCGCGCGCAGCATCACGCCCCAGCGAGATCGGAAGACGAACCACCAGAGCAGCCCGGCGAGGGGGAACACCGCATAGGTGAGCACGTCGTGATGGAACAGCACGGAGCCCAGGTACGGGAGATCGGAGAGGCCAGGAATCGCGTAGTCCCGGAGCGGGGTGATCTGCACCTTGACGTAGGGGCGGCCGAAGAATGCCGTCATGCCAAGGCCGAGGAACATCAGCGCGAGGCCGCTCGCGAGCTGGTTTGCGCCGCGCGTCACCACAAGGAAGGCGTGCAGCATTGCGAACAGGCCGCCGGCGGCGAACGCGGCGATGATTCCCAGGTAGGGGGAGCCGGTCTCGGCCGCGACGATGTAGGCGGCGCAGGCGCCGGCGAGCATGCAGCCTTCGACGCCGAGGTTGGTGATCCCGGCTCGCTGCGCGATCACCTCGCCGAGCGATGCGTACATCACCGAGGTTCCTGCGCGGACGGCGCCCGCGCTGACGGCGGTAACGAAGCTCATCAGGCCCGCACCTGCGTGCGGTTCTTCCGGCCGGCGAGCACGGCGAAGAGGATCAGCGCCATCAGGATGTTGACGGTCGAGCCGGGCAGCCCGAGCGCGAGCTGCAGACTGTCGCCGCCCACGGAGATCGCGCCGAACAGCAGGCACGCGAACAAGATGCCGAGCGGACGGTGGCCGCCGAGCCACGCCGCGAGAAAGCCGATGTACCCGTAGTTCACGGAGATGCCGGGACGCAGCCGACCCTGGATACCGGTTACCTCGGCCATGCCGGCGAGGCCGGCGATCGCGCCGCCGCTCACAAGCGCCCAGAACAG
Source organism: Chloroflexota bacterium (assembly GCA_016866055.1). GTDB lineage: Bacteria > Chloroflexota > Dehalococcoidia > UBA2979 > UBA2979 > VGNK01. Next base: position 7,183 of record VGNK01000038.1, read on the forward strand.
GTAGCGCCCGACGGGGATGCCGGAACGCTCCGCGGCGACGGCGTTGCCGCCGACGACACGGGCGTGGTAGCCGATGCGCGTGTAGCGGAGCACGAGGAACATCGCGACAAGGCCGACTGCGACGAATGCGATCGCGATGCTCAGCCGGTCGCCGTAGACCGTCGGCAGCATCGCGGCGTCGGGGAACTTCGGTGAGAACGGCCAGTTCGGACCCCGCGGGTCCTTCCACGGGCCGTAGACGAAGTAGTTGACGAACTGGATCGCGACGAAGTTCAGGAGCAGTGATGAGACCGCCTCGTTGACCTTCCCCTTCACACGCAGCACGGCAACGAGCGCCGCCCATGCTCCGCCGCCTGTAGCGCCGGCTACGAACGCTGCCGGCAGCAGCGCCCAGCCGGGGAGGCCGCTGTACAGCACCGCGCCGGCTGCCGCCCACGCGCCAACGTAGAACTGACCCTCGCCACCGACGTTGATCAAGCCGACGCGCGCCGGTACAGCGACGGCGAGCGCGCAGAGCCCGAACGGGATCACTTTGACCAGCACCTCGGTGCGCCCGAACTCGGTGCCGACCGAGGCGTCCCACATCACGCGCAGCGTGCCGAGCGGGTTCGTGCTCTCCGAGAGGAGGACGAGTCCGAAGGCGACCATCGCCACGGTCACGGCCATCCCGAAGCGCAGCACGGCGCCGCGGCCGACCAGCCAGCCACTGCGCGGCGGCTGACCGCGCAGGCGCGCCCGGGCCTGGGTGGCGACGGTCATGCGTCCGCCTCTCCCGTCATCAGCCGGCCGACGCGCAGCCAGTCGACGGATCCGCGCGCGAAGCTCCCGACCACGTGGCCGTGGTGCATGACGAGCAGCTGGTCCGAGAGCGCCTCCAGTTCGTCGAAGTCCTCGGATACCAGCAGCACGGCCGCGCCCTGGTCGCGTAGGTCGATGATCAGCTGCTGCACGGCGCGCGAGCTGGCCACGTCGAGGCCACGCGATGGGTAGTAGACGAGCAAGAAGCGACCGTGCGGCTGTAGTTCGCGGACGAGCACGACCCGCTGGACATTTCCGCCGGACAGCGTCTCGAGCGGGCGCGTGATCGCCGGTACCGGGAACGGTGAGCGCGCGGCCAGCGCCGCGGCGGCCGCGGCCAGCCGGCGCAAGTTCAGCAGCACGCCTTTGCCGTCGACGCGCGCGCGCGTGAGCATGAAGTTCTCGCGGATGCTCATAGCGCCGACGGCGCTCTGCGCGACGGGGTCTTCGGCGACGATGCGGAGCCCGGCGGCGAGCCGGCTCGCGGGGGACGCCCCGGTGACATCGACGCCGCCGAGTTCGACGCGTCCCGCCTGCAGCGCCGCGATGCCGATCAGCACGTCGGCGAATCCGGACTGTCCGTTCCCGCCAACGGCGGCGACGCCGACGATCTGGCCGGCTGGCACGTCGATCGTGACATCGCGCAACGCCGTGCGACCGTCCGCACCGAGCGCGGTCACGTGTTCGAGACGCATGCCCGGGCCGCGCGGTGCAGCGGGCGGCGCGGCGACGACTTCGGTCGCGCCCTGGCGCTCGCCGAGCATCATTGCGAGTAGCGACTCGGAGGTGAAGTCGGCGATCGGCCCGCCGCCGATCACCTGGCCGCGCCGGAGCACGGTCACGCGGTCGGCACACGCGAACACCTCGCGCAGCTTGTGCGTGATCAGCAGCAGCGCGAAGCCATCGTCGCGCAAGTGGCGGAGGATGGCGAGGAGGTTGTCGACCTCCTGTGGGGCGAGCACGCTCGTCGGCTCGTCGAGGATCAGGATGCGGGCGTCGCTGGCGAGTACCTTCAGGATCTCTGCGCGCTGGCGCTCGCCGACAGAGAGATCGCCCACGAGCACGTGTGGTCGCACCTCGAGTCCATAGCGCGCGGAGAGCTCGTCGATACGCCGTGCGAGGCCGCGCCGGTCGAGGCGCAGACCGCGGCCGGGCTGGAGCAGCGCGATGTTCTCCACGACCGTCAGCGCGGGGATGAGCGTGAAGTTCTGGAACACCATGCCGATGCCGTGGTTGCGCGCACTGGCGGGTGAATGCAGTTCGAGGTCGCGTCCGTGGATCGCGAGTGTGCCGGAATCCGGCCGGTAGTAGCCGTAGAGCAGTTTCATGAGCGTGCTCTTGCCGGCTCCGTTCTCGCCCAGCACGGCGAGGATCTGGCCGCTGTGCGCATCGAGGTCGATGCTGTCGGCGGCGACGACATCGGCGAAGCGTTTGGTGAGGCCGCGTGCGGAGAGCGCTGCAGGTGCTGCGGCGGCGACGTGCGTTGGCACGAGAGCGGCGAGAGTGGTCATTCCGCGCTGGCCCCACGGTGGGTGCTGGCGCGCACGAAGACGTAGCTCTGCCAGATATGAGCACGCAGCAGAGAGGCTGCGAGCCGGCCGTCCGCGTCGAGCAGGGCGTGCAGGATCGCAGCGTGCTGCTCGTATGTGCGCACGATGCGCTGCGGATCGACGAAGTCGCGCATGCTCAGCACGTGCAACCGGTGGGTGATGTTGCGCAGCAGCGGCTGCAGGACCGTGCTGCCGCTCGCGGCGGCGAGGGTCTCGTGGAAGTGCTCGTCAGCGAATACGAGCGAAGCATCCGGCACGATCGGTGCGGGCGGCGAGCCCCAGAACTCGATCAGCTCACGCAGCGCCGGGGCATCGGCTCCCCGGGCTGCGATTCGCGCCGCCACACGGGCCTCGAGCGCGACGCGCATCGTATAGAGGTCTTCCATTTCGTCGAGGTTGACGGCGGCGACCTCGTAGTGCGCGCGCGGCACGCGCACAAGCGGCGACTCGCGGGTCAGCAGCCGCAGCGCCTCGCGCACCGGGGTGCGGTTCAGGCTGTAGCGGGTGGCCAGCCCCTCCTCGGTGATGCGCGTCCCGGGCGGGAGTACGCTGCGCAGGATCTCCAGCCGTAGCTCGTCTACCGCCTGCTCGGTGCGGGTGGCGGCAGGTTCGGCCGGAGTTGATATGGCGAATTGCATGCAGCCGGAGCATGCGCGCGGTCCGTTTCTTCGAGATGCCGATCTGGTTACGGTCGTGTGAACTTTCTGGGTGGCGCGGCTGCATGTAATCGTGATGCGCCGGAGCGTGTGTGTGTTGCGGAGCGTGGGCGCGGGGTCACTCCGTGCGTGCGCCACGGCAGGCAAGACGTCGTGTGGTGAGGTGTCGACCGTTCGCGACGCGGGGAGCCATTGCGGCCGGAGCCGCCATAGATTGAGAACGGATGTTGCGGTGGGCAGGACCCCGGTTGCCTGCTTACGGCCCGCGTGTCGTTCACCGGCACACCGCTGCGTCATGCCATCGAGAAGGTAGGCCTCCGCTAGGCTCCCTAGTAGGCAGGTCTCGCGCTCCCATCAGGAGCAGCCGCTCGTCGCCCCGCAGTTCATGCACTTGAGGCACGTCCCGTTGCGCACCATCATCAGCTGCCCGCACTCGTCGCAGGGGTCGCCCTCGTAGCCCTTCTGGCGCGCCATCGTGAGCTCGTCCACCTGCGTGCGCTCGAAGAGCACCGCGACCGCCGTCCGCTCCGTGCGCGTCGCGACCGGCGGGGGGGGAGCCGCGGGCGCTGCCGCCGGAGCCGCGGGCGCGGCGGGCGCGGGCTTCGCCCCGTGCGCCGCCGACGCGCCGCGCGCGGGCGCGACCGCCGGGGCCGGCGGCGCAGCCGCGGCGGCCGGCGCGGCTGCGCCCGCCTCGGTCGCCTCCTCCGCGGGGTCCGTGGAGAGCGCGACCGGCGGCACATGCGCGAGCTCGTCGCGGCCCAGGTAGCTCACGGCCAGCTCGCGGAAGATGTAGTCGATGATCGACGAGGCGAACTGGATGCGCCCGTCGCCGGTCACCACGCCCATCGGCTCGAACTTGCGGAAGACGAACGTCTCCACGAACTTCTCGAGCGGCACCCCGTGCTGCAGCCCGAGCGAGATCGCGATCGCGAAGCAGTTCATGAGGCTGCTGAACGCCGCCCCGTCCTTCGCGGTCGAGATGAAGATCTCGCCGAGCCGCGGGCGGCCCGTCGCGGGGTCGGGGTCGGCGTACTCGCCGGTGTGGATGTACACCGTGTGTCCGCCGACCTTCGCCTTCTGCGCGTAGCCGCGCCGCCGCGACGGCATCGGCTCCTCCTCGCCGCGCCGCAGCCCCGCGACGATGCGCCGCGCCTCCGCGAGGATCGGGTCCTCGGACGGCGCGGCCTCCGGCTCGTCGGCGCCGTCCTCGTCCTCCTCGACGAGCGCCGCGAAGCCCGACGCCGCGAGCGGCTGCGAGAGCTTCGAGCCGTCGCGGTAGAGCGCGAGCGCCTTCACCATGCGCTCGGCGGCGGCCATGTAGACGTCCTTCACGTCCTCGACGGTCGCCTCGACCGGCATGTTGATCGTCTTCGAGATCGCGCCGCTCATGAACGGCTGCGCCGCCGCGAGGATGCGCACGTGCGCCATCGGCTCGATGAAGCGCGTGCCGTACTTCCCACACTTGTTTGCGCAGTCGAACACCGTGTAGTGCTCGGGGAGCAGGTGCGGCGCGCCCTCGATCGTCATGCGCCCGAGGATGTGGTCGTTCGCCGCCTCCACCTGTTCGCCGCCGAAGCCGAGCGCCGCGAGCATGCCGAACGCCGGGTCCGCGAGCTGCTCGTCGCTGAAGCCGAGCGTGTCGCGGCAGAAGTCGTCGCCGAGCTGGTGGCGGTTGAAGACGAACGAGAGGTGGAAGGCGCCGCGCAGCCCGCGCTCGAGCGAGTCGAGCACGCGCGCGGTGAAGCCGCGCTCGGCGAGCGTGTTGCGGTTGACGTACGGCGCGCCCTCGAGGCGCTGCGTCCCCGCGCAGTACTCGACGATGTCGCGGATCTGCTCCTTCGAGTAGCCCAGGCGCTTGAGCGCGGTCGGCACGCTCTCGTTGATGATGCGGAAGTAGCCGCCGCCGGCGAGCTTCTTGAACTTGACGAGCGCGAAGTCGGGCTCGACGCCGGTGGTGTCACAGTCCATGAGCAGCCCGATCGTGCCGGTGGGCGCGATCAGCGTGGCCTGCGCGTTGCGGTACCCGAACTGCTCGCCGAGCGAGAGCGCGCGGTCCCAGGCGCGCTGCGCGGCCTCGAGCAGCGCGGGCGGGCAGGCGCGCTGGTCGAGGCCCATCGGGAGCACGGTGAGCGCCTCGTACTGCTCGGCGGGGGCGTCGTAGGCGGCGCGGCGGTGGTTGCGGATCACGCGCAGCATCGCCTCGCGGTTCTCGCGGAAGCGCGGGAAGGCGCCGAGCTCGCGTGCCGTCTCGGCGGAGGTGGCGTAGGCGACGCCCGTGAGCACGGCGCTGAGCGCGCCGGTCCAGGCGAGCGCGGCGGGGGAGTCGTAGGGGATGCCCTGCAGCATGAGCAGCGCGCCGAGGTTGGCGTAGCCGAGCCCGAGCGTGCGGTAGTCGTAGGAGCGCTGCGCGATCTCGCGGCTCGGGAACTGCGCCATCAGCACGCTGATCTCGAGCACGACCGTCCACAGCCGCGTCGCGTGCTGGTAGCCCTCGAGGTCGAAGCGCCCGCTCTCGAGGTCGGTGAATGCGAGCAGGTTGAGCGAGGCGAGGTTGCACGCGGTGTCGTCGAGGAACATGTACTCGGAGCAGGGGTTGGAGCCGTTGATGCGACCGCCGGCGGGGGCGGTGTGCCACTCGTTGATCGTGGTGTCGTACTGCAGGCCGGGGTCGGCGCACTGCCAGGCGGCGCGCGCGATGCGGTCCCAGAGGTCGCGCGCGCGCAGCGTCTTCGTGAGCGCGCCGTCGGTGCGGCGGGTGAGCGACCAGGCGCGGTCCTCGCGCACGGCGTCGAGGAAGTCGGCGGTCACGCGCACGGAGTTGTTCGAGTTCTGGCCGGAGATCGTCTGGTAGGCCTCGCCCTGCCAGTCGGTGTCGAACTGGCGGAAGTCGATCTGCGGCTCGCCCTGCTCGGCGAGATGGAGTACGCGCTGGATGAAGCCCTCGGCGACGCCGTCCTCGCGCGCGCGGCGCACGGCCGTGCGGAGCGCGCGGTTCCGGCGCGCGTCGAGGCCGCCGGCGGCGGTCGCCTCGAAGATCGCGCGCAGGTGGCGGCGCGTGACGCGCGCGCCGGTGACCATCGCGGCGACCTTCTGCTCCTCGTTCACCTTCCAGTCGACGAACGCCTCGACGTCGGGGTGGTCGGCGTTCAAGATCACCATCTTCGCGGCGCGGCGGGTGGTGCCGCCCGACTTGATCGCGCCGGCCGCGCGGTCGCCGATCTTGAGGAACGACATCAGCCCCGACGACTTGCCGCCGCCGGAGAGCGGCTCGTCCTCGGCGCGCAGGTCCGAGAAGTTCGAGCCGGTGCCGGAGCCGTACTTGAAGATGCGCGCCTCGCGCGTCCAGAGGTCCATGATGCCGCCCTCGTTGACGAGGTCGTCGCTCACGGACTGGATGAAGCAGGCGTGCGGCTGCGGGCGCTCGTAGGCGCTCGTGGCGCGCTCGAGCGCGCCGGTGGTGGGGTCGACGAAGGCGTGGCCCTGGGCGGGGCCGGTGATGCCGTAGGCCCAGTGGAGGCCGGTGTTGAACCACTGCGGGGAGTTCGGCGCGGCCTTCTGGGTGGCCATCATGTGGCAGAGCTCGTCGTAGAAGGCGCGGGCGTCCTCCTCGGCGTCGAAGGTGCCGTGCTTCCAGCCCCAGTAGGTCCAGGTGCCGGCGAGGCGGTGGAAGGTCTGGCGGGCGTCGGTCTCGCCGCCGGCGGCGGCGCCGGGGGCGGGCTCGGAGCGCTGTAGCCACTCGGGGACGCCGTCCTCGGGGACGCGGCGGAGCGCGGCGGCGACGCCGGCCTTACGGAAGTACTTCTGCGCGAGGATGTCGGTGGCGACCTGCGAGAAGCGGGCGGGGACGCGGATGTCGTCGGCCGCAAAGACGGCGGAGCCGTCCGGGTTGACGATGCGCGAGGCGCGGGTCTCGAAGGGGACGCCGTCGTAGGGGTCGCGGCCGGCGGCGGTGAAGCGGCGGGTGATGCGCATCGTGTGCCCTCTTCCACCCGTAAGGGTGTGAGCGGGGCCCTACTAGCCGTAGTGGCGAGAGCGAGTGGGAGCCCCAGATCTGGTGTGAATTGCTCATCCGAATGAGCAACTGCGCGGACGCGCAACGGGGAAAGTAGTCTCGCGGTCTGGGGTTGTCAACGCTACGGATTATCGGTCAGTACAGGTGAACAATACCTCCTACGACGGCGAGCGGCCGCTGACAAGCCGCCGCCGGCGAACCGCCCTCACACCGGGCCGGGTGGCGTCCAGGCGACGCGCTCGCGACGCTCCCGGCGAGCGGCGGGCTGCGGGCCCGCCGTGGCGTGACGTCGCTCCACGGTGCCCGGGGTGGTCTCACGGCGGGCTCACGCTCGCCGCTCGCCGAGATGCGGGCGCCCGCGCCGCCCCGTCTTACCCGCCGCCCGCGCGGCCGAGCACCGCCGGCAGCGCTGCGGCCACCGCGGCCAGCGCGCTCGCGGTGAGCACCGCCATCGACGCGCGCCGGAACCACTCCGCGGAGAACCGCGTGCGCGCGACGCGGCCGACGAGGACGCCAACGACCGCGATCGGGAGGCTCGCGCCGGCGAGCGTAATTACGCGCTGCGTGACGAGGCCGGCGCCGGCGGCCATCCCGAAGCCGGGCACGGCGATCAGCACCATGTAGAGGATGAGCCGCGCGCGCAGCTCGGCGGGCGCGCCGCCCACCCAGTGCTGGTAGAGCACGATCGGCGGGCCGGCGAAGCTCGTGGCGCCGCGCAGCACGCCGGAGGCGAGCCCGGCGGCGATCAGCGCGGGGAGCGGCTCGCGGCTCGCCTCGTGGCGGTGCTCCGAGGCGAGCGTGGTCGGCACGCCAGCGAGCACGCCGGCGGCGACGATCAGCCGCAGGAGCTGCTCGTCGGCGACGGCGAGCAGCACGATGCCGAGCGGGGTCGCGGCGATGCCGGCGGCGGCGAGCGGTGCGACCGAGCGCAGCCGCGCGCGCGGCAGGTGCTCGAGGTAGATGATCGTCGCGATCACGGTGCTGAGCGTGATCGAGACGACGACGGCGTCGCGCGGCCCGATCAGCAGCGTGGCGAGCGGGACGAAGACGAGCGAGAAGCCGAAGGCGACGGTGCTCTGGACGGCCGCGGCCAGCGCCGCGCAGAGCATGACGAGCGCGACGTCCACGGGGGCGCACCCTCCTCGTCCCTCCGCGGCGAGCGTACCGCGTCAGCGGGCTGAGCCGCGACGTCGGCCACCGCGGCGGCCCCCGCCGGCGCGTGCCGGCCCGCCCGCC
>VGNK01000039.1 GCA_016866055.1 Chloroflexota bacterium
GACGAGGCGCTCGGGGGCGACCTCGGCGGCGGCGGCGTGCGCGCCGAGCGCGTTCGAGAGCGCCGCGAGCAGCCGCTCGAGGGCGGGAGGGGAGGCGCCGGCCTGCTCGATGCTCGTCGCGATCGCGGCGACCTCCGGCGGGAGCGCCGGCGAGGTGCGGAGGTTGATGCCGATGCCCAGGAGCACGTCGAGCCGTTCCGGGGCGTGGCGGGCCTCGGCGAGGATGCCCGCGAGTTTGCGCCCGCCGTGGAGCAGGTCGTTCGGCCACTTCACGTCGACGGCGAGGCCGCTCGCCTCCGCGATCGCGTCGGCGGCAGCGAGCGCGCCGGCGAGCGAGAGGAGCGGCGCGCGTGACGGCGTGCGCGGGCAGAGGTGGTAGGTCACGTAGAGCCCGCTCGCCGCCGCCGAGATCCAGGAGCGACCCTGCCGCCCACGGCCGACGAGCTGCTCGCTCGCCGCGTATGCGACGCCACAGGACGCGGCGCCGTCGCCCGCGGAGCCCGCACGCGCGTCGTCCATCGTCGACTGCGTGACCTCGACGAAGCGCACGGTCGCGCCCACCGGGCCACCCGCGAAGTGTCGGCGGTAGAGCTCGTGGTCGAACGGCATGCGCCGAGGATCGGGCGGACGCGGCGAGAAGACAAGCCCGGGCGTGGGCGGGAGCCGGCGGGGCGCGGACGCCCGGCGCGTGCGCGGGAAGGGAAAGCGAAGGGCGCCCTTCGTGTGAAGGGCGCCCTTGATGTCACTTCGCCAGGGGGCGTGTTAGCTGGACGGCACCCCCTCTGAGATGCCCTTGTCCGTTCCCATGGTTCTGTGACTACTGTCGTCAGTCACTGGCATCACCCCCTTTCCTGCCCCCGACATTAGCCGCCGGGCCGGAACGGAGTCAATCCGTGCACGCCCCTCAGCAGATCGGGGCCGGCCCTAGGCGCCGGTCACGGCGCGCACGGCGCGCTCGAGCGCGTCGACGATCAGGTCGACCTCGCTCGCGTTCACCACGAGTGGCGGCGCGAAGACCACGTGGTCGCCGACGAAGCGCGTGATTACGCCGCCCTCCTGCCGCATATGCCGCGCGACCTTCCCGCCGATCCCGTCCGCCGGGTCGTAGGGGGTGCCGCGCTCCGCGTCCTTGACGAGCGTGACCCCGGCCATCAGCCCGAGGCTGCGGATGTTCGTGACGTGCGGGTGCGCGCCGAGCGCGCGCCGGATGCCGGAGGCGAGCCGGACGCCCATCGCGCCGGCGTTCGAGACGAGCTTCTCGTCCTCGAAGATCTGGAGGTTGCGTAGCGCAACGGCGGCCGCGCCCGGGTGCGCGCTGTTCGTGTACGCGTGCATGAACCGCGCATCGGGCGGGAGGTCGTGCAGCGCGTCCATGATCGGCTGCGAGACGATGAACGCGCCCATCGGGATGTAGGCGGAGGTGATCGCCTTCGCCACCGACATCAGGTCCGGGTTCACGCCCCAGCGCTGGAGGGCAAACCAGTGCCCCGTGCGCCCGAAGCCCGTGATCACCTCGTCGGCGATGAGCAGCACCTCGTGGCGGTCGCAGATCTCGCGCAGCCGCACGAAGTACTCGTCCGACGGCGGGAGGACGCCGCCCGCGCCCTTCACGGGCTCGCAGATCACGGCCGCGACGGTGTCCGCGCCCTCGCGCTCGATCGCGGCCTCGACCCAGTGCGCGCACTCGCCGTCGGCGTTCAGGGTGCAGTCGCACTCGAGGTTGTCGGGCTTGCGCGTGTGGACGATCTCCGGCACGAGCGGACCGAAGTACTTCCAGAACACGGGCAGCCCGGTCATCGCCGAGGCCGCGAGCGTGCCGCCGTGGTAGGCGCGCTCGCGCGCGATCAACTTCACCTTCGAGGGGCGGCCCTTCAGGTTCCAGTAGAAGCGCGCCGCCTTGAACGCTCCCTCGTTCGACTCCGAGCCCGAGTTCGTGAAGAAAACGCCCCCCATGTTCGGGTAGGCGAGGTCGAGCACCTTGCCCGCGAGCTCGATGGCGGGGACGTTCGAGAAGCCGGTGTATGCGGTCGTGAAGGCGAGCTTGCGCAGTTGCTCCGCAGCGACCTCCGCGAGCTCTGCGCGACCGTGCCCGACGGCGACGTTCCAGAGCGAGGCGAGGCCGTCGATGTAGCGCCGGCCCCGCACGTCGGTCAGCCAGACCCCCTCGCCCCGGTCGAAGATGATCGGGTCCTGATGATCGGGGGCGTAGTGCTGCGGGTGCAGGAGGTGGGCGAGATCGTCGTGGATGAGCCGCGCGACGGTGCGCTCATCGTAGCTCGAGGTCATGGGGGGCCTTCCCGTTCGTGTCGAGGTCGCGAGGCAGGCAGGATCCGGGCCGCCCGTAGCCTATCGCGACGGCACCCTGCGCTCACGCCGGCTCCCGCGCTGGGGCGGCGAGGCGCGGTGAGCACCCTCCGTGGTGAACGCGACACCCTGATCGATGTGGCACATATCTCACGCATGCGTTAGGGTTAGTACACATCAGGCCTGCTCGGGGTGTCGAGTGACCAGGTCCCCCTCGGCTGACGTACCCGCTCGCGCGCCGTCCGACGCCCCGCGGGGGTGCCCGCGCACCCGCCGCGCCCCGTCCGGGGGCACCCCGTGAGGACCCTCCTCCGCCTCACGAGCTTCATCCGTCCCTACAAGGGCATGGCGATGCTCACGTTCGGCGCGCTCCTGGGGTCGAGCGTCTTCTCGCTGCTCATGCCCAGGATCGTCGGCGAGGCGCTCGACTCCGCCATCCAGGGGCAGCTGGAGGGGGACCTCCGCTGGGCCTCGCTCGGGCTCGCCGCCGCGCTCGTGCTCGTCGTCGCCGGTCTGCGCGGGCTCTTCGCCTTCGGCCAGCAGTACGTCGGCGAGAAGCTCTCGCAGTCGGTCGCCTACAGCATCCGCAACGCGATCTACGAGCGGCTGCAGCGGTTGAGCTTCGCCTACCACGACAAGGCGCAGATCGGGCAGATCATGTCGCGCGCGACGCAGGACGTCGAAGCCGTGCGCATGTACGTGAACATGGGGCTGATCCGCCTGCTCTCGGTGGTGGTCCTGCTGCTCGTGACGCTCGCGCTGATGGCGGAGACGAACCTCCGCCTCGCGCTCGTGTCGTGGGCGTTCCTCCCCGCCATCGCGGTCGTCTCGGCGGTCATGTCCGCGCGGACGCGGCCGCTGTGGACGCTCATCCAGGACGGGCAGGGGCGGCTCAGCAACGTGCTGCAGGAGAACCTCTCGGGCGTGCGCGTCGTGAAGGCGTTCAGCCGCGAGGAGTTCGAGAGCGAGAAGTTCCAGGTCGAGGCGGAGGAGCTCTTCCGCCAGTCGTACCGCCAGAACCAGATCCAGGCGGTGAACACGCCGCTGCTGACCGCGCTCGGCGCGCTGTCGCTCGTGGCGACCGTCGTGATCGGCGGCCGCGAGGTCGCCGCAGGACGGCTCACGCCCGGCGGCCTGCTCGCGTTCCTCACGTACCTCTACGTGCTGCAGCAGCCGGCGCGCATGCTCGGCTTCATCACGAACATCCTCTCGCGCACGGTGAGCGCGGGCGATCGCATCTACGAGATCCTCGATGCCGAGAGCGCGGTGACGGAGCGTGCGGACGCGCTTGTGCTGCCGCGCACGCGGGGCGAGGTTCGCTTCGATCACGTCTCGTTCGGTTACGACCGGCTGGCGCCGGTCCTGCGCGAGATCTCGATCGAGGCGAGGCCCGGCGAGGTGATCGCGCTCGTCGGCCCGACCGGCTCGGGGAAGAGCACGATCGTCAACCTGATGCCGCGCTTCTACGACGTGACCGACGGACGCATCAGCATCGACAACCACGACATCAGCGACGTCACGCTCGAGTCGCTGCGCGCGAACATCGGGATCGTGCAGCAGGACATGTTCCTGTTCATCAACACGATCCGGGAGAACATCCGCTACGGGCGGGTCGACGCCACCGACGAGGAGGTCGAGGCCGCGGCGAAGGCCGCCCGCATCCACGACTTCATCGTGGGGCTCCCCGACGGCTACGACACGTGGGTCGGCGAGCGCGGAGTGACGCTCTCCGGCGGTCAGAAGCAGCGGGTCTCGATCGCGCGCACGCTGATCATGGACCCCGCGATCCTCATCTTCGACGACTCCACGTCGAGCGTGGACATGGAGACCGAGTACCTGATCCAGCAGGCACTCGCCGAGCTCATGCGCGGGCGCACGACGTTCGTGATCGCGCAGCGGCTGCGCACCGTGAAGAACGCCGACCAGATCCTCGTGCTCGACCGCGGGGAGATCGTCGAGCGCGGCCGCCACGATGAGCTGCTCGCGCGCAACGGTCTCTACCGTCGCATCTACGAGCTCGAGCTCAAGGACCAGGAAGAGGCATTCCAGCAGGCGCGCGCCGCGCTCATCCAGCAGCTCGAATCGGGCGCGGTCGCCGGCAGCTAGCGAGCGCGGCGCAGGGGGAGACGGGGATGGGCTTCGGCGGCGGGTGGGGCGGCGGCGCCGCCGGTGGGTGGAGCCAAAGCGCCACGTCGGGCGGGATGATGCGCCGCGGTCTCGACGGCTGGAACGACGAGGAGCTCGGCAAGGTCTACGACGCGAAGGTGGTCCGGCGGCTCCTGCCGTACCTCGCGCCGTACAAGCTGCGCGCCTCGCTGGCGCTGCTTGGGGTGCTCGGCTACTCGGTCGTCTCCTCGCTGCAGCCGCTGCTGATCGGGTTCGCCGTCGACGACGCGATCGGCGGCGACCTCGATGGCCTCGCGAGGCAGGGGATCCTGCTCGGCACCCTCGTCGCCCTCGGCTGGGCGTTCCAGTTCCTGCAGCTGACGCAGACCGGCTTCATCGGGCACCGGATCCTCTACCGGTTGCGCACCGAGATGTTCAACCACATCCAGAAGCTCTCGCTGTCGTTCATCGACCGGCACGAGGTCGGGCGCATCATGTCCCGCGTCACCAGCGACGTGACGTCGATGCAGGAGCTGCTCACGACCGGGAGCCTCACGATCCTCGCCGACCTCGTGATCCTGGTCGTCGTCGTCGTCACGCTCGCCGGGCGCGACCCGCAGCTGGCGCTCGTGACATTTGCGGTCGTGCCGCTGCTCGTCGGGGTGATGGTGCTCTGGTCCAGACGCGCTCGACGCGCGTTCATCGAGGTGCGACAGGCGATCTCCGCGGTGAACGCGACGCTGAACGAGAACGTCTCCGGTGTGCGTGTGATCCAGTCGATGTCGCGCGAGCGCGAGAACAGCCGGCAGTTCGACCGGATCAACCAGTCGAACCTGCGGGCGAACATCCAGGCGGGGCGGCTCACGGCGCTTGTGATGCCGCTCGTCGAAGGGGTGGTCGCGATCTCCACCGCGCTCGTGATCGTCGTGGGCGGCTACCGCGTGAGCCAGGGGGCAATCACGGCGGGCGTCGTGGTGTCGTTCGTCCTCTACATCCAGCGGTTCTTCGACCCCGTGCGCGACCTCGTGCTGCAGTACACGCAGATCCAGCGCGCGATGGCCGGCGGTGAGCGCATCATCGAGGTGCTCGACACCAAGCCGGAGATCGTCGACCGCGAGGGCGCTCGCTCGTTCGCGATCGAGGGTCGCGTCGACTTCGACCACGTGACCTTCGAGTACGTGAAGGGGCGGCCGGTTCTCCACGACATCACGCTGCACGTCGAGCCCGGGGAGACGATCGCGTTCGTCGGGCCGACCGGCGCCGGCAAGAGCACGATGACGAACCTCATCGGTCGCTACTACGAGGCGACCGACGGGGCGATCCGCGTCGATGGCGTGGATGTGCGCGACATCAAGCTGAGCGACCTGCATCGCCAGATGGGCGTCGTGCTGCAGGAGCCGTTCCTCTTCTCGGGCACGATCCGAGAGAACATCCGCTACGGGCGCCTCGAGGCGAGCGACGAGGCGGTGGAGCACGCGGCGTCGCTCGTCGGCGCGGACGCGTTCATCGCGCGGATGCCGAACGGGTACGACACGGTGCTCGAGGAGCGGGCGCACAACCTCTCGCTGGGGCAGCGCCAGCTGCTTTCGTTCGCGCGCGCGATCCTCGCCGACCCACGCATCCTCATGCTCGACGAGGCGACGGCGAACGTGGACACGCAGACCGAGGTGGTCATCCAGCGCGCCCTGCGCGAGCTGCTGCGTGGACGCACCTCGTTCGTGATCGCCCACCGGCTCTCCACGATCCGCGACGCGACGCGCATCGTGGTGCTGGACCGGGGACGGATCACCGAGGAGGGATCGCACGACGAGTTGCTCGCGCTCGACGGGATCTACGCGCGGCTCTACCGGATGGCGTACGCGGCGAGCGGCGAGGACGGGATGATGACCGACGACCTCGTCGTGGAGGAGCGCGCGCTCACGGGATGAGGCGCGGCCGTTCCGCCGGCGGTTCCCCACGCACGCCGGCGGTCGCTGTCATGAGATCGCGCACCCTGATTCGCGCCCGGGCCATCGGGTAGCCTCCGGATGCGGGCCCTCGACGGCTCGCAGGCCGAATCCCGGCCTCGCCGGGAGCGGGGGACCCACCTTCCGGGGTGCATTGCGCCGAGGCGCATAGGCGACTTCCGACGCCGAACCCGTCAGCTCACCCCGTAGGCCGTCGGAGGCAGCACCGCCATTTCTGCCTCCGCTCCACAGAGCGCGCTCCGCGCACGCGCGGGCCCCGCGCGGGCGTGCCCGCGCCGGTGAGGGGCGGGAGGAGGCGTGCAGACGACCCGAGTGTCGACGCTCGCGATGTTCAGCGGCGCGTGTGCCCCCGTGGTCTGGACGGCGGCCTGGCTCGCCGCGAGCCTCGCGCAGCCGCAGTACGACGTGCGCCGCGACTACATCAGCGGCCTGGCGGCGGTGACCGCGCGCTCGCCCGGGATCATGTCGGTCGCGGTCGCGGTGGTCACGATCGCGGCGATGCTCGCCTTCCAGATGCGCACGTTCCCCGCCTGGAACGGGGTCGTCCAGCGCGTCTTCATCAGCGCGCCGTTCCTCTGGATGGAGGTGCTCGCGATCCGCCTCGCGCGTTCACGCCGATGGTCCGCGCGGGGCACCGCGAGGCCGCCTGTCCCCACCTCCGGGGAGGCCGCCACCTCCGCACGCGCCCCAGCGGGCTGAGCCTTGCGGCCCCCGGCAAGCCGCTCGGAACGCTCGTCGTCCGGGCCCGCGGGCGATGCGCCGCGCGCGGGACCTGCCTGCAGCCGGCCGCCCGCCGATCGCATCCGCTCGGACCGGACCGAGGGGTGCGTCATCAGATCATTGATGGAGGCCGCCGCCCCCCCTCCTTATGGTCTGCGTGAGCAACCGCCGCAATCCGGGCACCCACGGGGGGTGTTCGGAACTGCGGGCGAGGCACGCGAGACTGGAGGGAACTCTTGGACCGTGACAGTTACTGGTTCGGCGCCTCGAGGGCGTACGGCCGCCGGCGCGTCCTGCGCGGTGCGGTCGTCGGCGGGCTGGGGCTCGCCGGGGCCGCGCTGATCGGCTGCGGGGGCGGCGAGGAGAAGGAAGCCGTCGCCACGAAGCCGGCCGCGCCGGCCGCCGGCTCGCCCGCCGCGGCCGCCGCGCCCGGCACGCCGGCCAGGCAGGAGCGGCCGGGCGTCCCGGTCGTCAAGGGCAACCCGAAGCCCGGCGGGACGTTCACGACCTCCACCACCGCGACCTTCGCCCAGCACGACATGCACACGGCGCTCGCCGGCACGATCTGGCACGTCACAGGCGAGCGCGCGCTCGAGCTCGACGAGTGGAGCGGCGAGGTGCGCGCGAACGTCGTCGAGAAATGGGAGACCGCGAGCCCGACGCAACTCATCCTCAAGGTCCGGCCCGGCGTCAAGACGCACAACCGCGCGCCGATGAACGGCCGCGACTTCGACGCCGAGGACCTTGCCTGGAACCTCACCCGCATCGCCGGTCAGACCGCCGACAAGGAGAAGATCCCGCTCACCGCCTTCCAGCGAGCCTCCACGCTCGCCGGCATGGACAGGGCCGAGGCCGTCGACAAGTCGACCGTGCGCATCACGATGAAGGAGCCGACGAGCACCTTCTTCAAGGGCCTCACCGAGATCCGCAACCAGCTCATGCCGAAGGAGGTCGTCGAGATCGGCTTCGGCGACCCGATGAAGCTCGCCGGCTTCGGCCCGTTCATGCTCACCGAGTTTCAGCCGAACGTACGTGAGACGTACACGAAGCACGAGGGCTACTACCGCAAGGGCGAGCCCTACTTCGACAAGCTGCAGCGCATCGTCGTGCCCGACGCCGCGGCCGCGGTCTCGGCGTTCATCAGCAAGCAGATCAGCGTCTACGGCGGCGGCACCGCGCAGGACATCAAGACGATCAAGGCCGCGCGCCCCGACGCCGTGCAGTACGAGTACACGGGCGCGAACTGGTTCCACATGCGACCGCACACGAAGTTCGGCGCGTTCACGGACTTCCGGGTGCGCAAGGCGATCCAACTCTCGCTGAACTACCAGGAGATCGGAGACGGCTACTACGGCCCCGGCTGGACGCCCACCGCCGTCTTCCACCCGAACTACCCGGAGGCCTTCCCCGTCGACAAGGTGAAGACGCTCCCGGGCTACAACCCCTCCACGAAGGAGAAGGACCGCCAGGAAGCGTCGAAGTTGCTCGCCGCGGCGGGACGCACCGGTGGTGAGGGGGTGGACTTCGAGATCCTGATCGCGCCGGCCGACGTCTACAAGGAGAACGCGCTGCGCTTCCAGGATCAGCTCACGAAGCTCTACCCGAAGATGAAGATCACGATCAAGACGCCCCCGGACAACGCGACCTACGCGAAGCTGCAGTCGGACAGGAACTTCCAGATCGTCTCGTACACGATCACGACGCTGCCGGACATCGTGCTCGAGGGCATCTCGCAGTACCACAGCAAGGGCAGCCGCAACTACGGGGCCTGGGAGAACGCCGAGACCGACCGCATGCTCGACAAGGCGCTCGGAGAGGTGGATCCGAAGGCGCGCAAGGAGATCATGCTGCAGTTCCAGGAGAAGTTCCTGAACGAGTGGCAGCCGCTCGTGCAGCTCTACATCGACCCCGAGCGCTACTTCTTCCAGGGAAACATCTCCGGCTTCGACACGTCGGCGGGTCCCTGGGGGTTCACCGGCTACCGGATCCTCAACAAGGCCGGCCGCTGGTACTACGTGTCGTAATCCCGACCCGAACCCGGCGACCTGCGTCGGGACGTGCGCGCCGCCGGGTCCGCCCCCACCACCGGGGCGGACCCGGCTCGCTCGCCCCCCCGGCTGTTCGCGAGAGGCGAGCGCATGCTGCGGTACACCGTGCGGCGCGTGATCGGCATGATCCCCACCGCGCTCGTCCTGCTGCTGATGGTCGTGCTGTTGATCCGGCTGCTGCCGGGCAACATCGTCGACCTGCTGCTGCAGGATTCCGGCGCGAGCGTGTCCGCTGAAGCGAAGGAACGCCTCGCCGAGCACCTCGGCATCGCCGATCCGTTACCCGTGCAGTACGTGAGCTACGTCCTCGGCGTCGTACGCGGCGACCTCGGCAAGTCGCTCTGGGACCAGCGCCCGGTCACCAAGATCATCCTCGAGCGCGCGCCGGTGACGGCGGAGGTCGCGTTGATCGCGATCATCCTCTCGGTCGTGCTCTCGATTCCGGTCGGCGTGATCTCGGCAATCCGCCAGGACACCCCGATCGACTACACGCTGCGCAGCATCTCGATCCTCGGCATCAGCCTTCCGAACTTCGTCGTCGCGCAGGCGATCGTGATCTTCCCGGCGATCTGGTGGGGGAAGTCGGTCCCCTTCACGTACACCCACTTCAAGGAGGACCCGATCCAGAACCTGATCATCGTCGGCCCCCCGGCCGCGGTGCTCGGCATCCGCCTCTCCGCCACGATCGCGCGCATGACGCGCACGACGATGCTCGAGGTGATGCAGCAGGACTACATCCGCACGGCGCGCGCCAAGGGCCTCAGCGGCTACGGCGTGATCGTGAGACACGCCCTGAAGAACGCGCTCATCCCCGTCGTGACGCTGCTCGGCCTGCAACTCGCGTTTCTCGTCGGCGGCTCGGTGATCATCGAGAGCATCTTCGCGCTCCCGGGGCTCGGCCGGCTGCTGATCGAGTCGATCACGCAGCGCGACTACCCGATCGTCCAGGGCGTGGTGGTCGTCGTCGGCTTCCTCGTGATGTTCACGAACCTGGTGGTCGACCTCTCGTACGCCTACCTCGATCCGCGGATCCGCTACTCGTGAGCGCGGTCGTGCGGTCGAGGAGGCTCACCGCTGGGAAGGACTGGACGCGATGACGACGATCTCCCGGGAGGCGCCGTCTCCTGTCAGCCTGGTCCCCGCCCGCCCCGGCGCGGGGCGGCGAGCATGGACCACCGCGCGGCGGTTCGTGCGACGCAAGCCGCTCGGCGCGTTCGGCGCGGCCGTCATCCTGATCCTCATCGTCGTCGCCGTGTTCGCAGAGGTGCTCGCGCCCGCGGACCCGATCGCCCAGAACCAGCGCGAGGCGCTGCTGGGGCCGAGCGCAAAGCACCTCGCCGGTACCGATCAGTTCGGCCGCGACGTGATGAGCCGGCTCATCCACGGCGCACGCATCTCGCTCTACGTCGGCGTCGGCGCCACCCTGCTGACGCTCGTCCCGGCGACGGTGCTCGGCATCCTCAGCGCGTACGTCGGCGGCGCGTTCGACTACCTGTTCCAGCGAGTGGTCGACGCGATCCAGGCGGTCCCCGGCCTCATCCTGCTGATCGCGATCGTCGTCGTGCTCGGCTCGAACCTCTTCAACATCATCGTCGCGCTCTCCTTTGGAGGCGCCATCGTCGACTCGCGCGTGATGCGCGGCGCGACGATGCAGGTCTCCAAGGCGGATTATGTCTCCGCCGCGCGGGTGCTCGGCGCCACCGATGTGCGCATCATGTTCCAGCACATCCTGCCGAACATCATGCCGCCGATCATCGTGCTCGCCTCGCTGGGCTTCGGGCAGTTCATCCTCGCCGAGGCGTCGCTGAGCTTCCTCGGCTTCGGGATCCAGCCGCCGGCGCCCTCGTGGGGGAACATGCTCGCGTCCGAGGGGCGGCGCTACATGTACGCCGCGCCGTGGCTGCTCTGGGCCCCGGCGGCCGCGCTCAGCCTGGTCGTCTTCGGGATGAACATGTTCGGCGACGCGCTCCGCGACGTGCTCGACCCGCGGCTCCGGGGCGTGCGCTAGGCTCGCGAGGCACGAACGGGGGGCGCCGATGGCGGACATGCTCTACGAGAAGCGCGGGCACTACGCGATCTTCACGATGAACCGCCCCGAGCGGCTGAACGCGCTCGGGGGCACGATGCAGCAGGACCTGACGGGGGCGCTCGAGGACTTCACCGCGGACCCGGAGATGCGCGTGGGCATCGTGACCGGCCAGGGCCGGGCGTTCAGCGCGGGCGCCGACCTCAAGGAGATGGCCGAGCGCAACGCCGCCGGCGTCGAGCGGGCGCGCACCACCGGCGTCGGCCCCGCCACGATGCAGTTCGCGCGCAACCCCAAGCCGTTCATCGCGGCGATCAACGGGCTCTGCATCGCCGGCGGGCTCGAGCGCGCGCTCGACTGCGACATCCGGATCTGCTCGACCGAGGCGTACTTCGGCCTCTTCGAGGTGAAGCGCGGCATCCTCGCGGGCTACGCCATCCACCACCTCGCGCGGATGATCCCGTTCGGCGAAGCGATGTACCTGCTGCTCACCGGGGACCGCATCTCCCCACAGGACGCGCACCGCTGGGGGCTCGTGCACGAGGTGCTGCCGCCCGACCGGCTGATGCCCCGCGCGATCGAGATCGCCGAGATGATCGCCGCGAACGCCCCGCTCTCGGTCGAGGGCACGAAGTCGGTCGCGCACCAGTGGCGCCAGCTGCAGATCGACGAGTCCTACCGCTTCGGGGCGTGGGTCTCGCGCGTCGTCCTCAACTCCGAGGACTCGCAGGAAGGCCCGCGGGCCTTCGCGGAGAAGCGCGCGCCGGTCTGGAAGGGACGCTAGCGCGCGCTCGCGTCGCCGCGAGCAGGCGGTCGGCAGCCCATCGACCGCCGCCAGACGGGCGGGTTCTGTCTAGCGGCGGTCGACGGGCCCCCGATCGGTTCCGGTTCCGGTGCGGCGGCGGCTAGTCCGCCGGCAGCGGCGCCGTCAGCGGGCGGTCGAGCTCGATCACCGGCTTCAGGTCGCGCCCACCCTTCTCCGCCACCCGGTAGACGAGGCCCCGTCCGCTCGCGAGCCGCCACTGCGCGTGGAACGCCGGCAGCGCGGCCCAGAAGAACGTGATCACCGCCATCAGCGGCCACATCGCGAACTGGCCGATCGCCCCCACCCGCGACACGTACGGCGGCCGTGTGCCACGCGACTTCGCTTCGACCACGATGATCGCGATCAGCGGGAGCAGGCAGAGCGCCACGAGGAACCCCGAGAGGTTCATCCACATCATCGGCTCCACGAGACCGGAGCGGTCGAACGCGAGCCAGGTCGAGGGGCTCGCGATGTGCTCGAGGTGCCAGGTCACGCCGGGGAGGTGGAACGCGCGGTGCGTCCACCAGTAGGGCATCGGCGCGTCGAGCACCCCCGCAAAGCGTGCGGGCACGATCACGCCGAACGTCACGACGAACCACTGCGACGCCCACAACACGTGCACCTTCGTGAGGTTCGCGGCGAGCATGAGCCCGCGCGCACGCCGCAGCCGCGTGCGCCGCGACGTCGCCGCGCGCCACGCGTAGGGGATGTCGCTCGCCCCCCATGCGTGCCGCACGGCCTGGAAGTAGTGCGCGCGCAGCGTCTTCCAGTATCCGTCCGTATGCACGCAGTCGTTCCCGAGTGGGAGGAAGAGCGGCTCGACGTGCACGCGGTCGCCCACCGTGTAGCAGCACTTGAGGTAGAGGTGCCAGTCCTCCGGGATGACCTCCTCGTCCCAGTAGTCGACCTCGTGCAGCAGGATCCAGCTGAGCGAGTAGCACGACGTCGGCATCTTCACGCTCGTCGGCAGCACGAGGTTGGCGAGGCGGTTGATCCCGCTGAGCCCGTCCGGGATGCGCAGCGGCGCCGGGACGTCCCAGATGTTGTTCGAGTTGAAGATCGCCGGCTGCCAGAACGCGTGGTAGCGATCGCGCGAGGTCAGGAAGAGGTAGTTGAGCGCCTCGAAGTGGCGTGGGTGGAAGACCGCGTCCGCATCACAGCTCGTCACCGTGTAGCGGTTGATGTCGTCGTCTTCGCCGAGGATGAGCCGCGTGTACGCCTGCCGCGCGGCCCACGCCTCGTTCGACCCCTTGCCCGGCGTCTCACCGGGGATGTCCGAAGGGTGGAAGGTCGCGAAGAGCTTCGCGAAGCGACCACGGAAGCGCAGGCGCAGCGCGGCCGCCTTCGTGCGCGCCTCCGCCTCGCGCGCCTCCATCGCGAGCACCACGACGAGTTGCTCGGCGTTCGCCTGCGCGGCGAGCGAGTCGAGCGTGCGCGCAAGCCCCGCGAGGCTCTCCCTGTAGTTCGGGATGATCACCATGTGGCGCGGCCAGTCCCACTCGTGGGACAGCGGGCGCGGGCTACGCCACACCGCGTAGCGGCGCGGCCAGTCGATGCGCTGCCACGCGCGAAGGCGCCGCAGCCCGACCACCGCCGCGACCGCTACGGAGTACGAGCGCAGCAGCCAGTACGCGTTGAACGTGAGCAGCGCCACGGCGAGCACGGCGGCGGTGCCGCGCCCCCACGGCGCCAAGAAGATCGACGAGGCGACGAAGACCGATGCCGCGAGCGGCACCATCCCGGCGAGGCGCTCGACGCGCCACGACGTCGCGTGGAGGGGCGGGACCCACGGCGCCGAGACGGGAAGCGGCGCAGCGGAACGACCGGGCTCGGGAGGCGCGGCGACGGCACTTGAAGCCATGCAGGAAGAACCCTCTCAGGTTCCTCCGACGCCGCCGGGGTTAGCTGACGGGCTGCGGCGGGAGTTCGCCGCTCTCGTGTCCAGACGGCGCCTCGGCGCCGCCCCAACCCGAGATTCGCCCCGAGATGATGGGTCCCCCGTCCCCGCAGCCACCCGCGAGGCTAGGCGTGTGCCTCTTCGCAACGCGCACCATCGTGCGCGACCCGGCAGTCATGATCAACCGCGCATCCGCATACTCATTTGGCGAAGCGATCCGCGATCAGCTCGCGCGCCACCACGCGCTCGTCCCATGGCACCGGCCCCCCGGCGCGCTCGATGCTCTGCTCATGGCCCTTGCCGGCGAGCAGCACCAGGTCGCCGGGCCCGGCGACCGCGAGCGCGCGCGCGACCGCCTCGCGCCGGTCGGGCACCCGCTCGAAGCGCTCGCCCTCCGCCGCCCCGGCAGCGGCCATCGACCGCGCGATCTCGTCGATGATCGCCTCCGAGTCCTCCGACCGCGGGTCCTCCTCGGTGAGCACGGCGTAGTCGGCGAGCTCCGCGGCCGCCGCGCCCAGCCCCGCGCGCCGGTCGCGGGCGCGCTCCCCGGCGCAGCCGAAGACGACGATCAGTCGCCCCTCGACCAACGGCCGCAGCGTCGCGAGCGCCTTCCGCAGCGCATCGGGCGTGTGCGCGTAGTCGACGATCACGTCGAACGGCGCGCCGCCGATGCGCTCCATCCGGCCCGGGACGCCCGGGCACGCCGCCACGCCGGACGCCGCGCGCTCCGCGTCGAGCCCGAGCACCGCCGCCGCGGTGATCGCGGCGGTTGCGTTTGCGACGTTGAAGCGCCCGGGCAGCCGCACGCTCGCCTCGATGCTCTCCTCCCCGGTCGTGACGACGAACGTCGACCCGTCCGGCCAGAGCATCACGTCCTCGGCGCGCACGTCGGCGCGCGCGTCGAGCGCGTAGGTGACGCGCTCCGCGCGCGTTACCCCGGCGAAGTAGCGCCACGACGCGTCGTCCGCGTTCACCACGGCGTACGGACGCGTCGCGGCCCCTCCCTGCTTCCCCCCCGGCTGTCCGAGCGACTGGAAGAGGCGCCCCTTCGCCCGGCGGTACTCCTCGAAGCTGCCGTGAAAGTCGAGGTGGTCGCCCGTGAGGTTCGTGAGGATGCCGACGTCGAACTCGCAGCCGTCGAGGCGGTGCAGCGCGAGGCCGTGCGACGTCGCCTCGACGACCGCGTGCGTGCACCCCGCGTCGACCATCTCGCGGAGCAGGCGCTGCACGACGTTCGCCTCCTGCGTGGTAAGACGCGGCAGCCCCCCGACGGCGGCGCCGGCGACGCGCGACTCGACGGTGGTGAGCAGCCCGGTGCGCAGGCCGCAGCCGGTGAGCGCGGCCTCGACGAGGAACGCCGTCGTCGACTTCCCGTCGGTGCCGGTGATGCCGACGACGGCGAGGCGCCGCGCCGGGTAGCCCTCGTGCGCGGCGGCGAGCGACGCGAGCGCCGCGCGGGGGTCGG
>VGNK01000040.1 GCA_016866055.1 Chloroflexota bacterium
TCGAGCCGCAGCGCGTGCTCGCGCGCCGCGTCGACGGCCGCCCGCGAGGTGAGCAACGGCCGCATCTCCCCGGCCAGGTACTCGCGCGTGCAGTCGTCGTAGCGCGGGTGCCCGGGGATCCCGGAGTTGCCGCTGGGGATCTGGAAGCGCGAGCGGTCGAAGTCGGCAAGGTCGATCACCTGGCGGTACGAGGGTGTGAAGCCGTTGGCGTCGGAGCCGCGGTGCACGCTGTAGCCGCCCTGGCTCACCGTGTTCACGTCGCCGCCGAACGGGAACGGGCCGCGCGAGAAGCGCGAGCCGATCAGCGGGACCGGCCGGAAGGAGTGGTTGAGGCGTAGCGGGTGGAGCGCGCCCCACGCCCAGCGCGCGCGGTCACGCCCGAGCCGGCGGTCGAGCTCCTCGGCCGCGCGCGCCACCGCCCCGGAGAGCGCGCGGTCGCGCGTCGGCGCGTCCGCCCAGACGTCGCTCGGCGCGTCGAGCCGCTCGAGCACCCAGCCCTGCAGCCGGTAGTGGAACGAGGAGTGGGGCGCCGGCCCGCCGACGCCTTCGCCGAGCACGATCGGCGCCCCCGGGCCGGCGAGGCGCGTGGCGAGCTCGCGCGCGAGTATCTGGAAGACCGTCTCCAGCATCGCCGCCGCCGCGCTCCCCGCGCCCACCTGGCCATCCCACGCGGAGAGCAGCGCGCGCAGGCCCCCGTCGGCGACCGCGCCGCGCGCGAGCAGCAGGGCGCGCAGCCGCACGAGCGGCTCCGAGCGCTGGTCGATCTGGATGGCGATGAACGACTCGACGTCGTGCCGCGGGCGGTCGTCGATCAGCTCCCAGATGCGCTCGGCGCGCCAGGGCTCGCACCACTCCGCGCCGAGCTCGAGCTCGCCGCCCGGGGCGTGGTTCGCGGAGACGACGACGCCGCCGGGCGGGTCGACCGCGCGCGGGAGCGCCGACGGCGGCAGCACCGGCGACGGACCAGGCGAGCGTGCGCCGTCCTGCGGCAGGAGGCCCGCGCCCGGCTCCCGTCGGGGGACGCTCCCCACCATGCGGTATCCGATGCGACCGTCGGCGTGCGCGAAGACCCAGTTGAACGTCGCGCCCGGCCAGCGCTCGAGCACCGACTCGAGCTGCTCGACCGTGCGCGAGCGCCAGATGCCGAGGAACGGCGTGACGATGTCACCCGCCTCGAGCGCGGTCGAGCGCAGCGCGATCGCGCGGTGCTCGCCCGGGAGCGCGGGGCCGATCACCGGGCCGTGGCGCGTCTCGAGCACGCGCTCCTCGACCGCCGCCGCGCTGCGCACGCCGATGCGCTCGACGCGCACGCGGCCCGGCGCCCAGCCCTCCGGGGTGAGGTAGTGGTCGGGGCGCTCGGCGTCGAGCGTCTCGACGTAGCAGTCGGCGACGTCGGCCATCCCCGCGGTGATCCCCCAGGCGAGCCAGCGGTTGTGCCCGATCGCGATGCCGGGGACGCCGGCGATGTCGGCGCCGGCGGCGTCGACGTCGCCTGCGGAGATGTGCGAGACGTGGAAGAGGCACGGCATGCGGGTCTCGAGGTGGGGGTCGGAGGCGAGGAGCGGGGCGCCAGAGCGGCTGCGCGCGCCGGCGACGGCCCAGGCGTTCGAGGCGCCGCCGCCGGGCAGCCCTGCGGCGACCGCGGCCTCGTAGGCGCCGAGCAGGCGGTCGACGACGCCGGGGGCGGGCTCGCCCATGTGGGTGAGGCGGCCCTCGGGGTAGGCGGCGTCGACGGCGGCGGCGCGACGCGGGCCGAGCGCGCGCACGAGGCGCTCGCGGAGCAGCTCGGTGTCCCAGTTGCCGCCGAAGCCGAAGAGCACCATGCGCCCGACGAGCATCGGGTCCTCGGGTCGCCAGGGGTCGGGCGGGCCGAGCAGCGCGAACTCGGGCGGGAGCGCGGGGAGCGTGTCGATGCCGGCGTTCACGCCGGCGGCGTAGGCGTCGAGCAGCGCGCGCTGCGCGGGGGGCGCGGTCTCGAGGTCGCCCCGCGCGCGCTGCGCGAGCCCGAGCCGTCGCATGAAGCGGTCGCCGGCGAGGAGCGCGGAGCCGCCGGCCTCCGCGAGGCGGCCGGCGGCGAGTCGGCGCATCGAGTCCATCTGGAAGAGGCGGTCCTGCGCGTGCACGAAGCCCTGCCCGAACACGGCGTCGCGCTCGCTGCACGCGAAGACGTGGGGGACGCCGTGGCGATCGCGCAGGATCTCGATCGGCGCCTCGGCACCGTCGACGGTGAGCCGGCCGTCGAGGCGCGGATGCGAGCGGCGGGTCGCCTCGTTCCACGCGGCGCGCGCGATCGCGGCGGCGCCGGAGAGCTGCGCGAGCAGCCCGGTGGGCCGCCGGAGCGGCCACGCGGGCACGTCAGACCTCGACGCGCGCCGGCGAGCCCTCGGCCGACGGCGCGCGTGTCGCGTCGTCCAGCGCCCGGACCTTCGCGAGCCGGCGCGCGTGCCGGCCGCCCTCGAACGCGGCGTCGCGGAAGGCGCGCAGCAGCTCGGCGGCGACGCCGCGGCCGACGGACCAAGCGCCGATGCAGAGCACGTTGGCGTCGGTGTGCTCGCGCGCGCGGCGCGCGGCGAAGGCGTCGTGGCAGAGCGCCGCGCGGATGCCGTGCACCTTGTTCGCGACGATCGAGGGGCCGACGCCCGTCGAGCAGACGAGCACCCCGAAGTCGTACCCGCCAGCCGCCACCTCGCGCGCGAGCGGCTCGGCCACGTCGGGGTAGTCGCACGACTCCTCGGAGTGCGTGCCGAAGTCCACGGCCTCGTCGCCGAGGGCGCGGATCTCCTCGATCAGCAGCTGCTTCAGGATGAACCCCGCGTGATCGGCGCCGATCGCGATGCGCATGCGTGCTCCTCCGGCGGGGAGATCTCGCGCGGGATCGTACACGAGGCGGCCGGGAGGCGCCCGCTCGTGGCTCGCCTCGTGATCCGTCCGCGCCCCTGCGTCGAAGAACCCCCGACAGACCCACGGATGGGAAATGGAGGGGAAGACGACCAATCGCAATCCACGGCTCGAGCGGCGCCAGTTCCTGAAGCGCGCCGCGATCAGCGCCAGCGCCGTCGGCGCGGCGGCGGTGGTGCCCGGCGTGCTCGGCGCGCGCGCTGCACGGCGGAGCCGAGGCGCCGGGCGCCGAGGAGCCGCTCGCGCAGACGCTCGACGCGTCGTCCGCGCCGATGGTCGCCTGCGTGCGCGGCAGCGACGGCGAGGTCGTGCTGATGGCCGGCACGAACGAGGTCATCGTACGCGACCGCGCGCTCGCCGCGCGGCTCCTGCACGCGGCCCGCGTCACCGCCTGAGCGGCGGCGGCGTCACCCAGACACAGCGACAGCCCGCGGACGGCCCAGCCATGTCATCGCACCGCGAGGCCCCGGCGATCACCGCCGACCCGGTCGCCGACAACACCGACACCTACGCGTTCGTCAGCCCGGATCAGCCCCACACCGTCACGATGATCGCGAACTACATCCCGCTGGAGGAACCCGCCGGAGGCCCGAACTTCTTCCACTTCGGCGACGACGTCCTCTACGCAATCCACATCGACAACGCCGGCGACGGCTACGAGAACATCAGCTACGAGTTCCGCTTCACCACGAAGACCACGACCCGAACACGTTCCTCTACAACACCGGCCCGATCACCTCGCTCGACTCGCCAGCGTGGAACGTCCGGCAGTGTTACGAGGTCGTGCGCGTCGACCACAAGCCGAACAAGTCCGGCACCGGCCCGGGGACACGCAGCGTCCTGGCCGCCGAGCTGCCGACGCCGCCGGTCCGCATCGGCCCGCGCTCGACGCCCGCGTACGAGTCGCTCGTCGCGGCCGCGATCCCGCCGCTCCCGTTCGGCGGGAGGGTCTTCGCCGGCCAGCGCAGGAGGGCTTCTTCGTCGACCTCGGCTCGATCTTCGACCTCGGCACGCTGCGCCCGTTCCAGTCGCTGCACCTGATCCCGTCCGCGGACGCGGTCGGACGCGACGGTGCGAAGGGCTACAACGTCCACTCGATCGCGATCCAGGTGCCGAAACGGTTCCTCACGCGCGACGGCTCGACCCGACGGACCCGACCGCTGCGAAGTCGACGATCGGCGTCTGGGCGACCGCCAGCCGCCAGAAGACGACCGTGCGCAAGAAGAAGGGGAAGGGCGAGGGCGTCGGGCCCTGGGTGCAGGTCTCGCGGCTCGGCAACCCGCTCATCAACGAGGTCGTGATCCCGATCGGCAAGACGGACGAGTGGAACGGGGTGCACCCGGCCGACGACGCCGCGTTCGGGGCGCACTACGAGGCGCCCGAGCTCGCGCAGCTGCTGCCGGTGCTCTACCCCGGCGTCTTCCCGAAGCTCGACGCGCTGAACACGAGCGGCGCGACGCGCGCGGACCTCGTCGCGATCCTGCTCACGGGGATCCCCGGCGGGCTCATCCCCGGCTTCCAGAACTTCACGGGCACGCGACCGGCCGACATGCTGCGGCTCAACATGGCGATCCCGCCGAGCGCCTCGCCGAGCCCGCTCGGGCTCGTGGGGGGGCGACCCCGCGGGCGTGGTCCTCGTGGTGCGAGTGCGGGCGGCGGTGGCGGTGGGCGTGGGCGCTCATCGATCGCTCCTCCCGGAACGCGTCGCGCGGTCGGGGCACCCGCGCGACGCGACGCGCGGCGCGGGTGCCCGCCGGCCGGCCCCGGTTGGTCGTGCCGGTGGTCGTACCCCTCGTGCGGCGTCCCGAGGTACGGGAAGCTCGAGACGTAGCCGATCTCGTTGCTCGTGCCGTCGGCGAGGAGCGAGGCCGCGCCGTCCGGCGTGAAGCCCGGGTCGATCAGCCTGTAGACCGCCCCGGCGATCGCCGGCCACGCGGCCCACGAGCACGGCGATCACCCCGACCACCCGGGCGCTCACGGCCATGCGTTCGTGCCCGGCGACCTCGTCTTCGTCGTGCACGTGGAGCACGGCGAGGAAACGCAGTGGGGCGGGATCGTCGTGGAGGCGAGCGACGGGCTGCTCACGCTCGCGCTCCCGCACGGGTCGAGGTCGTCAACCTCCGCTCGGTGGCCTGCGCGCGGGCGTGGTGCGTCGAGCACGCGCCGTCCGCGATGACCCCGGACGAGGCGCTCGCCTACGGGCGCGAGCGGATGCGGCGCATGCGCGCGGCGCCGCTCGTGGTGCTCCACCCGGACGACGAGCGCCCCGCGGAGAAGTGAGCGCGCCCCGGCGCTTCGTCCCATCGTGTCGGGGCACCTCGGCTCCAACCGCCACGCGGGCTCGTCGAACCCCCGGCTCGCCGGGCCCCCTGGCCCGGCGCTCAACCCCGCCCAGGGGTCGCGCCGAAGCGTGACGGTCAGGCCGGGGGCGGCAGCCCCAGCTCCTCGGCCGAAAGCGCCCCCTCGCGCACGATCCGCGGCGGGTCGCAGGTAAGGTCGACCACCGTCGACTGCAACGCGCCCGGGCGCTCGCCGCCGTCGAGGATCAGCAGTCCCATCCCGAACGTCGCCACCACCGCGCGCGCGGTGGCCGCCGGCGGCTCGCCGTGCCGGTTCGCGCTCGTCACGGCGAGCAGCCCGCCGCACTCGCGGATGACCAGGCGCGCGATCGGGTCGTTCGGCTTGCGCACGCCGATCGTGCCGTCGGCCGCCACGGCCGGCGCGCTGAGCCCGCAGCCGGGGCGCACGCGCACGACCGCGGTGAGCGCGCCCGGCCAGAAGCGCATGACGCGGTCGAGCGCGCGCGGGTCGGCGAGGTAGCCGGCGACGACCGCGGCGCTGTCGAAGAGCAGCGCCACCGGCTGGTCCTCGCCGCGGCCCTTGAGGTGCGCGAGCGCGCGCACGGCGTCGGCGCGCGTGGCGAGCGCCGCCACGCCGTAGGCGGTGTCGGTCGGGATCGCCGCGACGCCGCCCGCGAGCAGCTTGCGCACGACCGCGTCGGCTCGCTCGGGCGGGACGATCGGCATCAGCGCGCGTGCGAACGCGCGTAGTGCTGCGCGAGCACGTCCGCGCCGAAGTCGCCTTCGGGGTCGCGCCAGACGCTGTGGATGTGGTTCACGTGGTCCTGCGTGTTGTCGTACTCGACGAGGAAGCGCGGGCCGTGCAGCCGGTAGTAGTGCGGCTCGCCGCGCTCGAGCCCGCCGGCCCACGCGAAGTGGATCTCGGCGAGCGCCTGCCCGGTGAGGCGCCGCGTCTCCTCGGCCGCGACGTCGTCGGGCATGCGTTCCGTGTAGCGGCGGATGAGCGAGGCGAGGATCGCGCGCTGCGCGGCGGTCATCTCGCTCGCGGGGAGCCCCGCGGGCCGAGGGCGCAGCCGCACGGCCAGGTCGTCATCGGCGGTGAGGCCGAGCCGCTGGCGCTCGCGTCGCATCCCCTCGAGCCGGGCGGGCGAATCCTCGAAGCCCATCATCCGCCACGCCGGCGCCGGCTCCATCCCGTCGACGATGCGCGGGGCGTTCTGCGTCACGATGTCCTGCGGCGCGTGTGCCGCGATCACGGCGCGGGCGCGGCGTTCGCCGTCGAGCGCACGCACGAGCTCGCGGCCGAGGTCCTCCTCGCCGGCGAGCGGGCGCAGCACGTTCCCGCCGTGCAGTTCGAGGTCTGCGGGGTGCGATCCGAAGAACGTCGGCGTCGGTGAGACGACGCGGCCCCGCGCGATCGTGTACTGCAGGCAGACGTGGTGGCCGCCGAAGCGCCAGCCCCACGGCGCCTCGCCTCCGGGCTCTCCGAAGATGGTGACGAAGTACAGCTCGGGGTCGCGGAAGCGGCTGCGGTCGTCGCGCCCGGGGTACGGCCGCTCGAGCCAGCCCTCGCGCGCGTCGAGCGCGTGCTCGATCCCCATGATCGCGGTCGCCGTGTTGAACGCCGGCCGGCTGAGCCCGCTCGCGACGAGCTGCATCGCGCGCTGCCACTGCGGCGGGTCCATCTCGGAGATGGGGAGCCCGCCGCGCTCGTTCGGCGTGTAGAAGAAGCGCCGCCGCTCCGCCTCGTCGTCGAAGGCGAGCTGCGCCTTCGCGCGCTGATCGCGGCCGAGCGACTCGAGCCAGCCCGTCGCCGCCGCCGTCATCACCTCGACCGTCGCCGGCGTCGCAGTCACGCGTCGTCTCCTCCGTCGCTCGGCGCGA
The DNA here is from genome assembly GCA_016866055.1 of Chloroflexota bacterium. GTDB lineage: Bacteria > Chloroflexota > Dehalococcoidia > UBA2979 > UBA2979 > VGNK01. The sequence continues at coordinate 7,083 of VGNK01000040.1, forward strand.
TCGCGCGTCGGTTCGCGTTGACCGCCACTATAGCCACCGATACGATTCGCCCCTAGCAGCACTCCTCTCCCCCGTAGGCGACGCGATGGTCGACTCGGCCGACGTCCTCCCCCCCGCGGGCAGGGCTCCAGTGGAGGCTTCCCGCGCCCCCGAGGCGGAAGCGGCGCGCGTACGGACCTCCGGCGACAGCGAGGTCGCGACCTACCTCGAGATCGCGGAGCGCCGCGAGCCCGGCCAGTTCCTGACCCCCGCCCCCAACGCCCCGGAGGCCGTCGTCGTGCTCGACTACGGCTCGCAGTTCTCGATGCTGATCGCGCGCCGCATCCGCGAGGCGAGCGTCTACTCGGAGCTCATCCCCTGGGACGCACCGGCGAGCGCGCTCAACCACCTCCAGGTGCGGGCGTTCGTGCTCTCCGGCGGCCCCGCCTCCGTCTACGAGCCGGGCGCGCCCACGCTGCCGCCCTACGTCGTCAACTCCGGCCTGCCGGTGCTCGGCATCTGCTACGGCATGCAGCTGCTCGCGCACGCGCTCGGCGGGCGGGTCGACCCCTCGAGCCACCGCGAGTACGGCCACGCGGTGCTCACGGTCTCGGAGCAGGCGAACCCGCTCTTCCGCGACCTCCCCGCCTCCATGCCCGTCTGGATGTCGCACGGGGACCGCATCACCGCGCTGCCGCCGGGGTTCCGCGCCGTGGCGCAGTCGCAGAACGCGCCGGTCGCGGTGATGTCCGACGACGCGGGCCACCTCGGCATCCAGTTCCACCCCGAGGTCGTGCACACCCCGCAGGGCGACCGGCTCATCCGCAACTTCCTCTTCGAGGTGGCGGGCTGCGAGCCGAGCTGGACCGCGAGCAACTTCATCGAGGAGTCGGTCGAGGGGATCCGGCGCAGCGTCGGCGACGGCCAGGTGATCTGCGCGCTCTCCGGCGGCGTCGACTCCGCGGTCGCGGCCGCGCTCGTGCACCGCGCGGTCGGCGATCAGCTCACGTGCATCTTCGTCGACAATGGGCTGCTCCGGCACGAGGAGCCCGAGCGCGTCGTGCGCACCTTCCGCGGCCATATGTCGATGAACCTGCGCCACGTCGACGCTGCGGACCGCTTCCTGCGCGAGCTGGCCGAGGTGACGAACCCGGAGACGAAGCGCATCCGCATCGGCGAGGCCTTCATCCGCGTCTTCGAGGAGGAGGCGAAGTCGCTCGGCCAGGTCGACTTCATCGCGCAGGGGACGACCTACCCGGACGTGATCGAATCGGCCTCCACGGGCAACAACGCCGCCGCGAAGATCAAGACCCACCACAACGTGGGCGGGCTGCCGAAGGACATGCGGCTCACGCTGATCGAGCCGCTGCGCAACCTCTTCAAGGACGAGGTGCGTCGCGTGGGCAAGGAGCTCGGGCTCCCCGACGAGATGGTCTACCGACAGCCCTTCCCGGGGCCGGGGCTCGCGATCCGCGTGATCGGCGAGGTGACGCGCGACAAGCTCGACATCCTGCGCCGCGCCGACTGGATCGTGATGGACGAGATCAAGAAGGCGAACGTCTACTACGACCTCTGGCAGTCGTTCGCCGTCCTCACGGACACGAAGACCGTAGGCGTGCAGGGCGACTTCCGCACGTACGGCTCCTGCGTCGCGCTGCGCTTCGTGACCGCGCAGGACGCGATGACCGCCGACTGGGCGCGGCTCCCGTACGATCTGCTCGCGACGATCTCGAGCCGCATCGTGAACGAGGTGCCGGAGGTGAACCGCGTGGTGTACGACATCACCTCGAAGCCGCCGGGCACGATCGAGTGGGAGTGAGCGCGTGAGCCCGCTCAACGTGCTGCTGCTCGGCGGCGGCGGCCGCGAGCATGCGATGGCGTGGAAGCTCGCGCAGTCCCCGGAGCTCGCGAAGCTCTGGATCGCCCCCGGGAACGCGGGGACCGCGGCCTTCGGCGAGAACGTGCCGGTGGGCCCCTCGAACCTCGAGGCCGTCTCCTCGCTCGCCGCGCGCATCCACGCCGACCTCGTGGTCGTCGGGCCTGAAGACCCGCTTGCGGCCGGGGTGGCCGACCGTCTGGCCGCCGAGGGGATCCGCGTCTTCGGCCCGAGCGCGGCGGCCGCGGAGATCGAGTCCTCGAAGGCCTTCGCGAAGCGGCTCATGGAGCGGGTGGGGATCGCGACCGCCGCCTCCGCCGTGTTCGACGATCCGGAGGAGGCGAAGGCCTACGTGCGCGCGGCGCCCCACCGGGTCGTCGTGAAGGCCGACGGATTGGCGGCGGGCAAGGGCGTGACCGTCTGCGACGACGTCGCGCAGGCCGAGGCGGCGATCGACGCCGCGATGACCGCGCGCACGTTCGGCGACGCCGGCGAGCGCGTCGTGATCGAGGAGCGCATGCGCGGCCGCGAGACCTCCGCGCACGCCTTCACCGACGGCTTCACCGTGCGGCACATGCCGTTCTCCTGCGATCACAAGCCGGTCTTCGACGGCGATCGCGGGCCGAACACCGGGGGGATGGGCGCCTACTCGCCGCCGCTCTGGCTGAGCGAGCAGACCGCCACGCGCATCCGCATCCAGGTTACCGAGCGCGCCGTGCGCGCGATGGCCGCGGCCGGCCGCCCGTACCGCGGCGTGCTCTACCCCGGGATGATGATCACCGAGGAAGGCCCGCGCGTGGTCGAGTTCAACTGCCGGCTCGGCGACCCCGAGACCGAGGTGCTGCTCCCGAAGCTGCGGACCGACTTCCTGCAGATCTGCCTCGCGGTCGCCGAGGGGCGGCTGCACGCGGTGCCGGTCGAGTGGGACCCCGGCGTCACGGTCGGGGTGATGATGGCCTCCGGCGGCTATCCCGGCCGCTACGAGACCGGCGTGCCGATCGAGGGCGGCGACGACGTCGACCCGGACGTCCAGGTCTTCATCGCCGGCGCGACGCTCGACCAGCGCAAGCGGCTCGTCACCTCGGGCGGGCGCGTGCTCTGCGTGGTCGCGCGCGGCGCGAGCATCGAGGAGGCGCGGGAGCGCGCGTACGACAACGTACGGCGCATCCGCTTCGAGGGCGCGCACTATCGCAGCGACATCGGCGCCCGCGCCGCGGAGCCCCTCGCGGCCACGCCGTGACCGCCCCGTGACCGCCGAGGTGCGCTGCCCGATGCGCGAGTGCCGGCGGCGCGTCGACCTCGACGCGCTGCCCCGCTTCCCCGAGCAGCCGCGCGACCCGCCGTGCCTGCACTTCATCGCCGGCTGGGGCCCGGGCCGCGCGCCGATGGCGGAGGCAGTCTTCTTCGCGCTCGGCGCGAACCGCGAGTTCGTGATCCGCAACGTGCGCCCGCCCGAGATCCCGGCGGAGTGGATCGAGCCGGTCCGCGCCAAGCTCGAGGCGGCCGCCCGCCACTTCGCGCACGCGGTCGACTGCGCCGTCGACGCCGGCTGCGGCGCGCTCTTCGGCGACCTCCACGAGCGCAACCACGTCGCGCGGAACTTCGCGACGCTGATCCTCGGGCCCGACCCGATGGCGACGCGGTAGAGTCGGCCGGGGAGCCGCCCATGCCACGCGATGTGAACCCGCGCACCCGTCGCTACTCCGAGACGAAGCCCGTCGAGCAGTTCCCGGGGGTCGTCCGGCGCACCTTCGTCTCGGGCGCGAACCTCACGCTCGTCGAGATCACGCTCTCCCCGGGGGCCGAGGTGCCGGCGCACACTCACCCACACGAGCAGGCGGGCACCGTGGACGCGGGGCGGATCCTCCTGCGCATGGGCGACCGCGATCACGAGCTCGGCCCGGGCGACTCGTACCTCATTCCGGGCGGCCTCGCCCACTACGTGCGCGCGCACGACGCGGCACGGCTCGTTGAGGTCTTCTCGCCCGTGCGCGAGGAGTTCGCGAACGACTAGCGCCCCTCCAGATTGCCCGGCCCCGGGGCCGCCGGTAGACTCCCTCCGTGAGACGCCCACCACGCGCCCTCCCCGCCGGAACGACGGCCGCGAGGCCCGGGCAGGCCCCGTGATCACTCGCTACGCGCTGCCCGAGATGACCGCCGTCTGGTCGGACGAGCGGAAGTTCGAGACCTGGCTCCGCGTCGAGATCGCGGTCGTCGAGGCCTGGGCCGAGGCCGGCGTCGTCCCCCGCGCCGACGCGGAGACGATCGCGCGGGACGCGCGCGTCCGCGTGCCCGACGTCATGCGCTACATCGACGAAACCCACCACGACGTGACGGCGTTTCTACGCTCGGTGGCCGACTCGCTCGGCCCGGAGTCGCGCTGGGTGCACTACGGCCTCACGAGCAACGACGTCTGGGACACCGCCACCTGCCTCCAGCTCGTCGACGCCGCCGACCTGCTCGCGGCGCAGGTCGCAAAGCTGCGCGACGTCGTGATCCGGCGCGCGCTCGAGCACCGCGAGACGATCTGCATCGGGCGCACGCACGGCGTGCACGCCGAGCCGACGACCTTCGGGATGAAGCTCCTGATCTGGGTCGACGAGCTGCGCCGCCACCAGGAGCGGCTCGCGCTCGCGCGCGATCACGTCGCGGTCGGCCAGATGTCGGGCCCGGTCGGCACGCACGCGACGGTGCCGCCGGCGGTCGAGGAGTCGGCGTGCCGGCGGCTCGGGCTCGCGGTGGCGCCGGTGACGACCCAGATCATCCAGCGCGACCGCCACGCGCACTTCGTCGCGGTGCTCGCCGGCATCGGCGCCTCGCTCGAGAAGTTCGCGACCGAGATCCGCGGGCTGCAGCGCACCGAGATCCTCGAGGCCGAGGAGCCGTTCGCCGAGGGCGCGCAGACCGGCTCCTCGTCGATGCCGCACAAGCGCAACCCCGAGCTGTGCGAGCGCGTCTGCGGGCTCGCACGCACGCTGCGCGGCTATGCGACGACCGGGCTCGAGAACGTCGCGCTCTGGCACGAGCGCGACATCTCGCACTCCGGCGCCGAGCGCATCGTGCTGCCGGACGCGACGGGGCTGCTTGCCTACATGCTGCACATCTTCACCGGGGTGATGGACGGGCTCGTCGTCTACCCGGAGCGCATGGAGCGCAACCTCCAGCGCACGCAGGGGCTCATCTTCTCGTCGAAGGTGCTGCTCGCGCTGATCGAGGCGGGGATGGGCCGTGAGGCCGCGTACAAGATCGTGCAGCGCAACTCGATGCGCGCCTGGGCGGAGGAGGTCCCGCTGCGCGAGCTGCTCGCCGCGGATCCCGAGGTGCGCGAGCGGCTCAGCGATGCGCAGCTCGATGCGCTCTTCGACGCGCGCGCCTTCCTCGCGCACGTCGACGAGTCGTACCGACGGCTCGGGCTGCTCCCCGCATGATGCCGAGCGCCACCGGCGTGCTGATGACGACGGCCCTTCCGCGCCTCCAGCGGCTGCACACCGGCAAGGTCCGCGACGTCTACGCGCTCCCGGGCGACCGCCTGCTGCTCGTCGCCACCGACCGCGCCTCGGCCTTCGACGTCGTGCTCCCCACCGGCATCCCGCGCAAGGGCGAGGTGCTCACGCGCCTCTCCGCGTTCTGGTACGAGCGCACGAAGGAAGTCGTGCCGAACGCGTTCATCGCCGTGCTCGACGCGGAGAACGCCGCCGAGTTCGGCGTCGACGACGCGGCGTACTACGGGCGCTCGATGGTGATGCGCCGCGCCGACCCCGTGAAGGTCGAGTGCGTGGTGCGCGGCTACCTCGCGGGCTCCGGGTGGAGCGAGTACGAGCGCAGCGGACGCGTCTGCGGCATCGCGCTCCCCGCCGGGATCCAGAAGAGCGGCCGGCTGCTCGAGCCGATCTTCACGCCGACCTCGAAGGCCGAGCCGCCGGCGCACGACGCGCCGATGACCTACGAGGAGGTCGAGGCGATGCTCGGAGCGGACGCCGCGAACGCGCTGCGGCTGCGCTCGCTCGCGCTCTACCGCTACGGCGCGACGGTCGCGCGCGACCGCGGCATCCTGATCGCGGACACGAAGTTCGAGTTCGGCCTGCTCGGGGGCGAGGTCACGCTGATCGACGAGCTGCTCACCCCGGACTCCTCGCGCTTCTGGCCGGCCGACGGCTACGAGCCGGGGCGCGACCAGCCGTCGTTCGACAAGCAGCCGCTGCGCGACTGGCTCGACGCGCTCGACTGGGACAAGCGCCCGCCCGGCCCCGCGCTCCCCGAGGCGATCGTGCGCGCGATGAGCGAGCGCTACCTCGAGGCGTACCGGCGGCTCACCGGCACGCCGCTCCCCGGGTAGCGCGCCCCCGCCCGCGACCACGACCGAAAGGACCCCGATGGCCTCGTTCCACGCCCGCATCAACGTCATGCTCAAGCCGCTCGTGAACGACCCGCAGGGACTCGCGGTGCGCGACGGGCTGCTCCAGCTCGGCTTCAGCGGCGTGAGCGCGGTGCGCGTGGGGAAGCGCATCGAGGTCACGCTCGACGCCGCCGACCGCGCGCGCGCCGAGACCGCGGTGCGCGAGATGTGCGAGAAGCTGCTCGCGAACCCTGTGATCGAATCGTTCGAGTACGAGCTCCGCGAGCAGACGCCGGCGCAGGCGTAGCGCGCAACGCAGGGCACCGCCGCCCCCGGACCGCGCCCCGGTCGCGTGGTACGGTCGGGGACGATGACCGAGCAGATCGTCGAGCTGATCCACTGCTGAGGGAGCGCCACCGCGGGCGTCGCCCGCGCCCGACCGCACCCCGAGAAGCCGCGCACCTACCTGCTCACGCCGAACGACCCCGGTCCGCACTGGACGCTCGAGGGGCGGCACCTCTTCCGCTTCGCCGACGGCGGCGAGCGCTGGATGCGCGTGACCGCGGTGCCGGGTGAGCCCGCGCTCGAGGTGAGTGCCGACTGAGCGCCGACTGAGTCCCAACCGCACCTCGTGCGCGCCACGACCATGCTCCGTTCGCGCCGGCGGCCGGCCCCGGGCCCGCTGCCGCCCGCGTCAGCCGCCCGGGGCACGCGCGTCCAGCGGCGGCGGTCGCACCTCGCCGCGCAGCGTGCGCAGCACGAGGTCGTGGAGCACGCCGTTCGTCGCCACGCAGTGCCCCGCCTCGACCGTCACCCGGCCGTCGACGTCCGTGAGGCGGCCGCCCGCCTCCTCGACGATCACGAGCATCGCGGCGATGTCCCACGGGCTGATCTCGGGCTCGAGCATCGCCTCCGCGGAGCCCTCGGCGACGAGGCAGTAGCCCCAGAAGTCGCCGAACCCGCGCGTGCGCCAGGCGGCGCGCATCAGCGCGTCGGCGGAGGCGCCCCAGCGCTCGAACAGCAGCCGGTACGAGCCCCAGACGATCTGCGCGCGGTCGAGCGCGTCGATGGCGGAGGCGCGGATGCGCTCGCCGGCGTGGCCGCGCGCGGGGAGCGCGCCGCGGTAGGCGCCGAGCCCCCGCCCCGCCCACCAGCGCGTGCCGAGCGCCGGCGCTGAGGCGACACCGACCTCGAACGCGCCGTCGCGCTCGAAGGCGATCAGCGTCCCCCAGACCGGGATGCCGCGCGCGAAGCTGTGCGTGCCGTCCACCGGATCGAGCAGCCAGCGCGCGGCGCCGGCGGCGCCGGGGCTGAACCCCTGCTCCTCGCCGAGAATCGCGTGATCGGGGAAGCGCCCGAGGATGCGCTCGCGTAGGTACGCCTCGGTCTCGCGGTCGGCGCGCGTGACGAGCGAGCCGTCGGCCTTCGCCTCCACCCGCGCGTCACCGCGGAAGTACGGCATCGTGAGGTGATCGGCCTCGTCGGCGAGGTCGAGCGCGAACGAGAGCATCTCGGCGGTCGTGGGCTGGCTCATCGCGGGCTGAGTCTACGGGAGCCGCGGCGCCGAGGCCGCGCGCGCGCGGGTGGCCGAGGGGCCGGTGCTAGACCGCGCGACCCGCGGGCGGGAGCACGCCTACCTCATCCTCGCGCCAGCCGCCCCCGGCACCGGGCCAGCGGCGTCTGGTTCGACGTCGAGGACGTCGACGCCGCGCACGCGCGGCGTCGCGCGGAGGGCTTCGAGTTCAACGAGGAGCCGTTCGACATCCCGCCGGGGCGCCTCGTTACGCTGAACG
>VGNK01000041.1 GCA_016866055.1 Chloroflexota bacterium
CCGGCTCGCGCGACGCCCGCGCGCTTCGCGCGCGCCATCGCGTAGCATCGCCCGCGCCCGGCGGGCGGCGGCGAGGAAGGGGCGAGCGGCGATGGCGCTGAAGATCGGGCTGCACACGGGACAACAGGACATCTCGATGGACGAGCTGCGCGAGATCTGGCGTTTCGCCGACACGCACGGGTGGGACTTCATCTCGGTCTGGGACCACTTCTACGAGGCGCCCCCGATCGACGGCACCCACCCGTGCTTCGAGGCCGTCGCGTCGATGGCGGTGCTCGCCGCCGAGACGAGCCACGTGCGCGTCGGCTGCCACGTGTTCTGCATGAACTACCGCAACCCCGCCCTGCTTGCGAACTCGATCATGACGATCGACCACGTGAGCCACGGGCGCGTCGAGCTCGGCATCGGCGCCGGCTGGCACGTGCAGGAGCACGAGGCGTACGGCTACCCGTTCGACCCGCCGAAGGTGCGCCTCGACCGGCTCGAGGAGGGCGTGCAGGCGATGCGCCAGCTCTTCACCCAGGAGCGCTCCGATCACGAGGGCGCGTACTACCGGCTGAGGGACGCGATGCTCTACCCGCGCCCGGTGCAGGAGCGGATCCCGATCGTGGTGGGCGGGCGCGGCGAGAGGCGCACGCTGCGCATCGCGGCGCGGCACGCGGACGGCTGGAACGTCCCCTACATCAACGTCGAGGAGTTCGAGCGGCTGAACGGCGTGCTCGACACGTGGTGCGAGCGGGAGGACCGCGACCCCTCCACGATCGAGCGGTCGGTGAACCTCCACATGCATATGGGGGCGAACGAGGCCGACGCGAAGCGCATCGCGGACAGCCGCGGCGCCGCGCTCCAGCGCGGCGGGCGGGCGCCCGCGGTTGGCGCGGTGTCGGGGACCCCCCAGCGCGCGATCGAGACGATCAAGACCTACCAGGAGGCGGGGGCGGCGCGCGTCAGCATCGCGATCCGGCCGCCGGTCGAGTGGGACGCGCTCCGCGCCTTCGCTGAGGAGGTGATTCCCGCCGTCAAGCGCTAGCCGCGCGCCCGCGGGGCGAGCCGCCACGCGGGCGTAGGCTGAAGGGCGGAGGGCGCGGTGCTCTACGAGCCGTCGCAGGCCCCGCTCCAGCGCTGGTTCCCGGCCCCGACCGGTGCGCGGTGCGGCGCCTCGACGGCGGGACGGTCAACGACGTCTTCGCGGTCGAGCACGGGGGCTGGCGCTTCGTGCTCCGCGTCGCGGTCGCGGGCCGCTCGCTCGAGGCGGTGCTGTGCGAGCACGAGTGGCTCGCGCACATCGGGGCGCGCCTGCCGGAGGTGCCCGCCCCCATCCCGGTCGCGGGCGCGTCACCGAGGTGCTCCCGTTCGTCGAAGGCCGCTGCCCGAGCCGCTTCCGCCGCGAGCACCGCGTGGCCGCCGCGCACAGCCTCGCGCGCATCCACCACGCCGCCGCCACGATCGTCGACCCGCCGCCGCGCGCCGGGTGGCCGGCGTGGCACCACCGGCACTGGTCGCAGAACCGGGCGTGGTCGTGGCCGGCGCTGCGCCGCGTGCTGCCGGCCGCAGCCGTGGTCCCCGATCGCGTCGACCCCGCCGCGCTCGCCGCCTCGATCGAGCGCCACCTCGAGGTGCTCCCGGTCGCGCTGCGCGAGCTCGCGCACCGGCCTTGGGCCACGCACCCGCTGCACGGCGACTACACCAAGGGCAACCTGCACGTGCGCGACGATCGCGTCGTCGCCGTCTTCGACTGGGACGAATCGCGCGTCGACTGGCGCGCCTGGGACATCGCGGACGCGGCCTGGGCGTTCAGCCGGCGCGTCGCGACGACGGCTTCGACGCCGACGCCGCGCGGGAGGTGCTCGTGCTGCTCATGCGCGCGCGCCGCCTCTGGGAGACGCTCTACGATCTCGGCCGCTGGCAGCGCGGCGAGGAGGAGCCGTCGTGGGACTAGCTCGCGGGGAGCGTGCGCGCGCTGGACGCGCTCGACGGCAGCGAGGCGCTGTGACGCGCGGACGCGCGCAGTGAGCGACCTCGTCCGCTGCACGTGGGCCGGCGGCGACCCCGCGATGGTCCGCTACCACGACCAGGAGTGGGGGGTCCCCGAGCACGATGACCGCGCGCTCTTCGAGTTCCTGACCCTCGAGGGCGCACAGGCCGGGCTCTCCTGGCGCTCGATCCTGATCCGGCGCAACGACTACCGCGCCGCCTTCGCCGCGTGGGACATCGAGCGCATCTCGCGCTACGGCGAGCGCGACGTCGAGCGGCTGCTCGCCGACCCCGGCATCATCCGCAACCGCGCGAAGGTCCACGCGACGATCGGCAACGCGCGCGCCGCGCTGGACGTGATCGCGGAGTGGGGCTCGCTCGACCGCTACCTCTGGCAGTTCGTCGACGAGGTGGTGAAGCGCAACGCGTTCGCGCGACTCGAGGAGCTCCCGGCGGAGACGCCGGAGTCGAAGGCGATGAGCCGCGAGCTGAAGCGCCGCGGCTTCGGGTTCGTGGGCCCGACGATTTGCTACGCGTTCATGCAAGCGACCGGCATGGTCAACGACCACGTCGTGGGCTGCTTCCGCTACGGCGAGGTGTAGGCGCGGAGCGCACTGGCCACGCGGCGAGCCAGGGGGCGTCGTTGGCGAGTCGACCGCGCGTCCGCGCCCGATCGCGGCGCCCGCCGCCGGCCCCGACCGACCGCGGCGAGCCGCGGGTTTTCACCCGCGGGTCGCCACGCAGGTTCACGGGGTTGCCCGCGCACGATCCCGGGTCTCGCTGCAGCCCCCGGGATGCGCCGCGGGGATACGTTCGCTCCGTGCCCGCGGTCGACCGCTGCTGGTTGCTCACGTGGACGACGTGCGGGTCACGCCTCCCCGGAGACGCTCGTGGCTCAACGAGCGCCGTCCGCGGCCCGCGCGGCGCACGCGTGCGGCTGAACCTGCCCGGCACTCCTCCGCTGCCGCCGTTGCCTGCGCTCGAACGGGCCGCGCGGCGCTCGATGCGGGAGCCGGGGTGGTTCCTCGACGCTGGGACGGCGAGCCACGTGCGCGCACAGTTCCAGCGAACGTGCGACGCGCGTGGCTGGACGCTGCTCGCGGGCGCGGTCATAGGCGACCACGTGCACGTCGTCGTCGGCGTGGCCGGCGATCCGGATCCTGCGTCGCTGCTCCGCGACCTCAAGCGGTACACCGCGAACGCGCTGAACGAGCGCGACGGACGCGAGCGACGTCGGTGGACGCGGTCCGGGTGGCGGCGACGGTTGCGGGGCGAGGGGCAGGTGGTCGCGGCGATCCGTTACGTGCGTGCGCAGCGCTGGCCGCTCGTGGTGTGGGTGGCGCCCGGTTGGGCCGACGAGGCGACCCGCGGGTGACGACCCGCGGCTCGCCGCGGTGCCCACGGTGCGCGCGGGGCATTGCCGGCGCCACGTTGCCCGCGCCGCGCGTCCCCGGTGCGCGCCCCCTACGCCTTCGCGGGCACCTGCGCCGCCCCGACGACCCCCGCCGCCGTCAGCCGCTCGATCTCGGCCGCCGCCAGCCCCAGGTCCGCGGCCAGGACCTCCGCGCTGTGCTGGCCCAGCAGCGGCGCTGGCGCCATCGGCACGTCACTCTTCGACAGCCTGGGTGGCCACCCGAGCAGCGTCAGTTCGCCCTCCGTAGGGTGCTGCACCTTCTGGATGAAGCCGCGCGCGACGAGGTGCGGGTCCTGGTGGAGGTCGCGCGTGTCGAGCACGGCGCTCGCGGGCACCCCGGCCTCGCCGAGCACGCGCATCGCCTCGTACTTCGTGCGCTGGGACGTCCACGCCGCGATCTCAGCGCCGAGCGCGTCCGCGTGCTCGGTGCGCGCCTCCCCCGTCGCGAAGCGCGGGTCCTCGCGCAGCTCCGGCCGGCCGATCGCGCCGGCCAGCGCATCCCACATCCGCGGCGTCGTCGCCATCACGTACACGTAGTCGTTCGGCCCGCCCCCCGCGCATGGGAAGAGGTCGACTGTCGGACCGGCGCGGTTGCCGCCCCGCGGCGCCGCCTGCCGCCCGAAGTCGGAGCCGCCGGCGACGACCGTGCGCATGTAGTACGTCACCGCCTCCTGCATCGAGATCTCGATCTCCTGGCCTTCGCCGGTCTGCAGCCGGTGCACGAACGCCGCGGTGATCGCGAGCGCGAGCTGCATCCCCGTGCCGCTGTCCCCCACCGTGTACCCCGGTCGCGTCGGCGGGCCGCCCTCGAAGCCCGTCACCGAGAACGCACCCCCCGCCGCCTGCGCGACCATGTCGTAGCTCTTGTAGTGCGCGTAGGGACCGGAGAGCCCGAACCCCTTCAGCCGCGCGTAGATGATCCGCGGGTGGTGCCGGCGCATCACCTCGTAGCCGAGGTCGAGCTTCTCGAGCACGCCGGGGCCGTAGTTCTCGACGAAGACGTCGAACTTCGGCAGCAGCCCCAACAGCAGGTCGCGGCCCTCCGGCGTGTCCAGCGCGATCGCGAGGCTCCGCTTGTTCGCGTTCCAGTTGAGGAAGTAGGGGCGGTTGTCCGTGCCGCGCGTCCGGCCGCGGCCGGGGTCGCCCACCTCGGGCTGCTCGACCTTCACGACGTCCGCGCCGAGGAACGCGAGCGCCTGCGTGCAGGAGGTCCCCGCCTCGTACTGGGTCATGTCGAGCACACGCATGCTTGCCAGCGCTCCGGTCATCGTCGCCCTCCCCCTGCGCTCCGCGCCCGCCGTCGCTGGCGCGATATTACGCGCGCGAAGCAGGGCGGTGAGCGCACCGCGGCGTCTTCAGCGCGCGCGGTCGCGCGCCTATGCTGGGGACCCCACCCCTCGCCCGGCTCGGGCAGGAGGCACGCATGCTCGCCCGCCTCGGCCGCTCGTGCTTCGAGCACCGATGGCGCGTGCTCCTCGCGTGGCTGGCCGGGCTCGCCCTCGTCCTCGGCGCCGCGCGCGCCGTCGGGCCCGCCTTCGGCGGCGAATTCGCGATCCCGGACTCCGAGAGTCGCGACGGCTTCGCCGTGCTCGACGCGCACTTCGGCGGCGTCGGGAGCGGCCTGAGCGGCTCGATCGTGTTCCGCGCCGACGCCGGCGTCGGCGACCAGCGCGTGCGCGAGGCGATGGAGGCGATGTTCGCTGCGGTCGCGGCGCTCCCCGGCGTGACGCTCGCGGGCCCCTATGACGAGGCCGGCGGCGGGAGGCGCGTGAGCCCCGACGGGTCGGTCGCCTTCGCGGCGCTGAGCCTCGAGCCGACCGTGAACCGGACCGAGTCCGCGGCCCTCGGGCGCCGCATCGCGGACCTCGCCCCGGAGCTCGAGGGGCTGCGGGTCGAGATCGGCGGCTCCGCGCTCGGCGCGTTCCAGCCCCCCGAGTCCGAGTTCATCGGGCTCGCGTTCGCGGTCGTCGTGCTGATCCTTGCGTTCGGCTCGGTGCTCGCGATGGGGCTCCCGATCGGGGTCGCGGCGGCGGGCGTGGGCACCGGCGTGGCGCTGATCGCGCTGATCTCGAACCTCGCGACGGTGCCGGACTTCGCGACCACGCTGGGGGCGATGATCGGGCTCGGCGTCGGTATCGACTACGCGCTGATCGTGGTTACGCGATATCGCGAGGAGCTCGCCGAGGGGCGCGACCTGGTGTCGGCGACGGCGGTGGCGATGGCGACCGCCGGGCGCGCGGTGATCTTCGCCGGCCTCACCGTCGTCATCTCGCTGCTCGGGATGCTGTTGATGGGGCTCGCGTTCGTCTCGGGGCTCGCGATCGGCGCGGCGACGACGGTGACGGTGACGATGGTGGCGTCGGTGACGCTGCTGCCGGCGCTGCTCGGCGTTGCGCGCACGCGGGTCGAAGTCACGCGCTGGGCCGAGCTCGCGGCGGCCGCGCTCGTGAGCGTCGCGCTGCTCGGCGTCGGGCTCGGCGCGCGGCCGCTGTTGCTCGCCGCGCCCCTCGCCCTCGCCACGCTCGTCGTCGGGACCGCGCTGCGGCCCCTGCGGCGCGAGCTGCCGCGCCGGCCGCGCCGGCCGATGCGCGGGACGCTCGCGTACCGCTGGAGCCGCCTCGTGCAGCGTCACCCGTGGGCCGGCGTGCTCGCCGGCGTCGCGCTGCTCGCCGCGCTCGCGGCGCCCGTCCTGTCGCTGCGCCTGGGCTTCTCGGACGAGGGCAACTTCCCCGCCGAGACCACGACGCGCCGCGCCTACGACCTGCTCGCGGAGGGCTTCGGCCCGGGCTTCAACGGCCCGCTCCTCATCACCGCGGTGCCGTCGACGCCGGGCGACCGCGCGCGGCTCGAGCCGCTGCGCGAGGCGGTCGCTGCCACCCCGGGCGTCGCCTCAGTCGAGCCGGCGGCCCCCAGCGACCGCGCCCGCCCGGCGGAGGCCGCGGCCTACCTGCTGCAGGTGATCCCCACGACCTCGCCCCAGGACGCCGCCACCTTCGACCTCGTCGAGCGGCTGCGCGGGCAGATCGTGCCGCGCGCCGTCGCCGGTTCCACGCTCGACGTTGACATCACCGGCGCGGTCGCCGCGAATATCGACTTCACGAGCTACCTCGCGCGCCGCATCGTGCTGTTCTTCGGCGCGGTCCTCGCGCTCTCGTTCCTGCTGCTGATGGCGGTCTTCCGCTCCGTGCTCGTGCCGCTGAAGGCGGTCGCGATGAACGTGCTCTCGCTCGCCGCCGCGTACGGCGTCGTCGTCGCGATCTTCCAGTGGGGCTGGCTCGGCGGGCTGCTCGGCGTCGCCGGCGGGCCGATCGAGCCGTTCATCCCGATGATGATGTTCGCGATCGTTTTCGGGCTCTCGATGGACTACGAGGTGTTCCTCCTCTCGCGCGTGCGCGAGGAGTACGACCGCAGCGGCGACCCCGTCGGCTCGGTCGCCGACGGGCTCGCCTCGACCGCGCGCGTGATCACCGCGGCGGCGGCGATCATGGTCGTGGTCTTCGGGAGCTTCGTCTTCGAGGACCAGCGCATCATCAAGCTCTTCGGCGTCGGGCTGTCGTTCGCGGTGCTGCTCGACGCCACCGTCGTCCGGATGCTGCTCGTGCCGGCGACGATGGCGCTGCTGGGCGCGCGGAACTGGTGGTTCCCCCGCTGGCTCGACCGCCTCGTGCCGCGGCTCGCCGTGGAGGCGAGCCCGCCGGTGCCGCGCTCGGCGGGCGACTGAGGGCCGGCGCGAACCTGGGATATGCTCGGCCCGCGCGTGGCGCGGCAGCGGGAGGAGCCGGCGGTGCAGTTCGGGCTGCTCTACGACTTCCGCAACCCGCCGCGCTGGGCGGTGCCGCCGGCGCGGCTCTACGCGGAGACCTTCGACCAGATCCGCACGGCCGAGGAGCTCGGCTGGGACTCGGTCTGGGTCACAGAGCACCACTTCACCGACGACGGCTACCTCCCCGACGTGAACGCCGCCGCCGCCGCGATCGCGGCGATCACGGAGCGCGTGCGCATCGGCCACTCCGTGCTGCTGCTGCCACTGCACCACCCGCTGCGCGTCGCCGAGGCGGGCGCGGTGATCGACATCATCTCGAACGGCCGCTTCATCTTCGGCCCGGGGCTCGGCTACAAGGTCGACGAGTTCGAGGCGTTCGGCATCGATCGCCGCCACCGCGGCCGGCTCATGGACGAGAGCATGGAGCTGATCACGCGCGCGTGGACGCAGGAGCGCTTCTCGTTCGAGGGGCGGCACTTCCGGGTGCGCGACCTCGCGGTGACGCCGCGCCCCGTGCAGCGGCCGCGCCCGCCGATCTGGATGGCCGCGCGCGCGGAGGCGCCGCTGCGCCGCGCGGCGCGCTACGCCGACGGCGTGATCGCGGTCGGCTCGCCGGAACTGATCGGCATGTACCGCGGCTTCGTCGCCGAGGCCGGCAAGGACCCGGACGCCGCGCAGGTCGCGGTGCTGCGCTCCGTCGTCGTGAGCGATGACCCCGAGCGCGCGTGGGTCGAGGTGCAGGAGCACGTGCGCTGGCGCGGCGAACGCTACGGCGCCTGGTACGGCGAGGCCGGCGACCTCCCGCAGGACATGCAGTGGGGCGAGCGCCTGCGCGCGGGCGCCGACCCGGCCGGGCGCATGGAGAGCCTCGTGAAGACGGTCCCGCAGGTGATCGCCGACGTCGAGGAGCTCGAGCGCATCGGCGTCGACTGCGTGATCTTCTTCGCGACGTTCCCCGGCTACCCGCCGGGCATGATGCTCCCGACCTGGGAGGCGATCGCGCGCGAGGTGATCCCGCGCTTCCGCCGGCACCGCGAGGAGCGCTCCGCGTAGGCGGACGCCGCCGGGCCCACGGGTGACGGCCGACCGCGCAGCGGCGCGGGCCGCACGGTCCCCCGCGCGCCCCTGCCGCGGCGCGCCGCTACTTCGGCGGCGCCGCCCGCAGCAGGATGTCGACGCCCTGCCGGTAGGCGTCTTCCGCACGCGCGCGCAGCTCGGCGGGCGTCGCGCTCCCGATCGGGTGATCGACGAGCGCGAAGCGGAAGTCGGGCACGCCCACCGTGCGCGCGATCATGCGCGACGTCGGCGCGAACGGATGCGTGCAGATCACGAGCGCCGGCTTGCCGCTCTGCTCGAAGGTGATGCCGTCGTGCACACTGCACGTCGAGCAGGACCCTCAGTCGCCGACCGCCGTGATCATGAAGTCGACGTTCGCGGCGAGCCGCTCGAGCACCTGCGGCCCCGCGATGTGGCTCGCGTTGGGCTTGCCCTCCTTCGCGACGACCGTGCAGCCGTGCCGCTCCGCGAAGAGCGCCGCGGTCTCGCGCAGCAACAGGTCTGCGTTCACCTTGGAGTTCGTGAAGAGCCCGATGCGGAGCCCGTCGAGCCGCGCCAGCCGCGGCGCGGGGCGGTTCCCCGTTTCCGGCGCGTCGGCCGTCGGGTCGAAGATGCGGATTGCCATCGCCCACCTCCTCGGGGCGCGCCTCAGCAGTCGAGGCAGACGCCGATCGGCTTCGTCTGGAAGAGCGAGCCGCGCCCGCGGCTCCACGACGAGATGAACGCGGAGTGCCCGCCGGCCTCGCCGCCGGCGACCAGCAGCAGGATGTCGTTGGGCGAGAGGCCGCGGTGGACCGGCTCGTCGTCGGCACCGGGGGCGTCCGCGGGGATCTTGCCGGCGCGGCGGAGGTCCCCGCGCGGCCGCCAGGCGTGCGCGTAGAGGTACTCCTGGACGTCGGGCCGCGTGAAGCCGCGGCTCGCGGCGATCTGAGCGTGCTCCGGGGACATCACGATCACCGACTGTCCCGCGCTGAGCGCACCGAGCGAGCGCATCGAGTCGGCGAAGGTCGAGAGCAGCGCCTCCGGGTCGTTCGTGTAGTGGTTCTCGATGTTGTGAAAGCCGCTCGCCGCGAACACCGTGACCGCACTGACCTCCTCCGGGATGCCGAGCGCGACGCGCAGCGGCTCCCAGGGGCTGCGCGACTCGTCCTCCGCGATGCAGGCGCTGTACTTGCCGGGCCAGCCGGTCGTCGAGCGGTCGGCGATCGCCGGCGTCATGCGGAACACGTTGAGCAGGATGAGGCGGATCGCGCGGCCGATCGTCGCGTTCGCGCGGTTGCCGGAGCCGAAAACGTTGACGCCGGAGTTCATCCCGATCTCATCGGCGATCGGGCCGCTCACGATCAACAGCGGGGCCGAGCCGCCGGTGCTCGCCGAGGAGCCGTGGAAGGCGTAGTCGGGGTCGTTGAGCGCCTCGAGCGCGGCGACGACGACCGGGAAGTACTCGGGGAGGCAGCCGGCCATCACTGCGTTCACCGCGGCGGCGTGCACGGTGCAGGCGCGACCGGTGGGCGGGTGCGTGGCGACGACCTCCTCGGGCGGGCGGCCCGCCCACGCGAGCGTGGCCTCCACGCGCGCCTCGGTCGGCGGCACCACCGGCAGGCCGTCGGTCCAGCCCTGCTCGTAGCAGAAGTCGATCGCCGAGCCCTCGTCGGCGAGCTCGTGCAGCCGCGGCGCGGCGGTGGTGGTCGTCATCGGCGCGCTCTCCTCGTTCGCCCGGCGATGCTACGCCCCGTCGCGCGGGCGGGTCCACGCGCGAGAGCGGTCGATGGGCACGATGGCGCTGGGTGGCGCGGGCGACCGCGGCCGGGGGCAGCCCGGCGGCGGCGGGTGCGGTGACGTAGCCCGCCTCCGTGCCGGTGACGTCCGCGGCGGCTCGTTCGCCCGCACCGGCAGCTCGGCGATGTGACGCAGCGCTGCGACGCCTCCGCGGTCGCCGCCGGGCACCGGATCCCGCCGCTGCGGCGCGTGGACGGAACGGAGGCGTTCACGATCGCGAGCGCCCCGGCCGTCCGCAGACCTCGCGATCGGGGGCTCCCACGCCGACGCCGCCGGGTGACGGCTGCGGTCGGCGTCGCGTCCGGGACGGGCGGGCCAGGCGGCGCGTCCGACGGCCGCGGCGTGTCTCCAACCGCCGCTCGCGCGCGCTACCGTACCGTCGGCCGCCTCGCCTGCGCGCGACGCGGCGACCGCAGGCGAGGGGGGAACGATGACGCTGGCGCACGAGCTCGAGGACGCACGCGCGCGGGCGCTCGCGGCGATCGACGCCGCCGCGGGGGCGCTGCGCGAGCTGAGCATGAGCATCCACGAGCATCCCGAGATCGCCTACGAGGAGCACCACGCGCACGCGGTGATCACGGAGTTCCTCGAGCGTCGCGGCTTCGCCGTCACGCGCGGGGCCTTCGGGCTGCCGACCGCGTTCCGCGCGGTCGCGGGCCACGGCGCGCCCACGCTCGCGGTGCTCTGCGAGTACGACGCGCTCCCCGGGATCGGCCACGCCTGCGGCCACAACCTGATCGCCGCCGCCGGCGTCGCGACCGGGCTCGCGCTCGAGGCGGTGCTCGGCGAGGGGAACGGCACCGTGGTCGTGCTCGGCACGCCGGCGGAAGAGCGCGGCGGCGGGAAGGTCGACCTCATCAACGCCGGCGCGTTCGAGGGAATCGACGCGGCGATGATGCTGCACCCGAGCGGGGGGCGGCTGATCCGCGCGGGGCAGGTGCGCGTGCCCGCGAAGCCGAACGCGATCCAGAGCCTGCGCGTCGAGTTCTTCGGCCGCAACGCGCACGCGGCCGGCGCGCCGTGGGACGGCGTGAACGCGCTCGACGCGATCATCCAGGCCTTCAACAACGTGGCGATGCTCCGCCAGCAGATGCGCCCGCAGGCGCGTGTGCACGGGATCATCACCGAGGGCGGCCGCGCGCCGAACATCATCCCCGACCACACCGCCGCGTACTTCTACGTCCGCGAGGAGAACCTCGCGCGGCTCGAGGAACTGAAGCCGCGCGTGCTCGCCTGCTTCGAGGGCGCCGCGCAGGCGACGGCGTGCCGGCTCGAGCACCGCTGGGACGGCAACGCCTACAGCGACATGCAGAACGCGAGCGCGCTCGTCGACGCGTACGCGCGGCACGCGCAGTCGCTCGGCCTCGAGCCGAGCGAGCTTCAGCAGGTGGGCGGTGGCAGCACCGACATGGGGAACGTGAGCTACGCGGTGCCCGCGATCCACCCGAGCTTCGGGCTGGACTCGCCGGACGCGGGCAACCACACGCCGGGCTTCACGGCGGCCGCGGCCACGGAGGAGGCGCACGCCGAGACGCTGCGCGCGGCGAAGGCGCTGGCGCTCACCGCGCTCGACGCCTACGCGAACGAGGCGGTGCTGGCCGACGCGAAGCGCGAGTTCGAGGAGCGCCGGCTCGCCGCGGCGGCGGCCGGCGACTAGCGGCCCGCGCGCCCGCGCGCGCTCGACTCTACGAAGCGGACCCCGCGCCCAATCCACGCTTCGAGCTGGCGCTTCGTGCGGATCCCCGGCGGGTCGACGTACACCATCCCGCGCAGCGCGCGCCCGGTGAAGTCCATCGGTCGCGCGTGCGGGCGGCCCAGCGCCTCCGCGTGCGCCTCGGGGCCGACGCGCACCATCAGCGTCTCGCTGCCGCCGCCGCCGCACATCTGCCCGGCGACCATGAACGTGAGGCCGCCGAACATCTTGCGCTCGGCGACGTCCCGCCGCGCGGCGAGCTGCGCCCGGATGCGTCCTGCGAGTCGCTCGTCGTACGCCACCGCGACGCCGTCTCCCCTCGCGCCGACCGCGGCGCCGCGTGGGTCGGTTCAGCCTACGGTACCCCTGCCGACGACGAGCGCGCACGGAGTCGCAGCCAGGGGTATCGGCTAGGATCGGGCCGCGGGCGGGCGACCGCGCCGCGCAACCCCGGCGTCTCAGCAGCGGAGACGAGGACCGCGCACGATGGCCGACTCCCTGAACAGCTTCGACGCGCGCGACACGCTGCGCGTCGGCCCCGAGAGCTACACGATCTACCGGCTCCCGCGCGCCGCCGAGCGCCTCGGCGTGCGGCTCGAACGGCTCCCCTTCACGATCCGCATCCTGCTCGAGAACCTGCTCCGCTACGAGGACGCGAGCAGCGTTACCCAGGACCAGATCCGCGCGGTCGCCAACTACAACGCCGCCGCCGAGCCCGACACCGAGATCGCCTTCCGCCCCGGCCGCATCCTGCTGCAGGACTTCACCGGCGTCCCCGCCGTCGTCGACCTCGCCGCGATGCGCGACGCGATGGCGGAGATGGGCGGCGACCCCGACCGGATCAACCCGCTGCAGCCCGTCGACCTCGTGATCGACCACTCCGTGCAGGTCGACGCGTTCGGGATGCTCGAGGCCTTTCGCATCAACGCGGAGAAGGAGTTCGAGCGCAACCGCGAGCGGTACCAGCTCCTGAAGTGGGCGCAGGGCGCGTTCCGCGGCTTCCGCGTCGTGCCGCCCGACACCGGCATCGTCCACCAGGTGAACCTCGAGTATCTGGCGCCGGTCGTGCTCGTCGACGAGGCGCGCCACGCCTACCCCGACTCGCTCGTCGGGACCGACTCGCACACGACGATGATCGACGGGCTTGGCGTGCTCGGCTGGGGCGTCGGGGGGATCGAGGCCGAGGCCGCGATGCTCGGGCAGCCCGTCTCGATGCTGATCCCGCAGGTGGTCGGGGTGCACCTCACCGGGAAGCTCCCGGAGGGGGCGACCGGGACCGACCTCGTGCTGCGCGTCACCGAAATCCTGCGCGCGCGCGAGGTCGTCGGGAAGTTCGTCGAGTTCTTCGGCCGCGGCCTCTCGACGCTCCCGCTCGCCGCGCGCGCGACCATCGCGAACATGTGCCCGGAGTACGGCGCGACCGTGGGCTTCTTCCCGGTCGACGACGAGACCCTGCGCTACCTGCGCTTCACCGGCCGGGACGAGGGGGTCGTGGGGCTGGTCGAGGCGTACGCGAAAGCGCAGCACCTCTTCCGTACCGACGACACGCCGAACCCGACGTTCAGCGAGGTGCTCGAGCTCGACCTCGGCACGATCGAGCCGAGCCTCGCCGGGCCGAAGCGCCCGCAGGACCGCATCCCGCTGCGCACCGCGAAGGCGGCGGCGCGCGAGGAGATCGAGGAGCAGGTCGCGGCCGGCGCCTCGCGCGCGCCGGTTTCCGTCTCCGAGAACGGGACCTCGTACGAGGTTGGCAACGGCTCCGTGGTGATCGCCGCGATCACCTCCTGCACGAACACCTCGAACCCGGAGGTGATGGTGGGCGCCGGCCTGCTCGCGAAGAAGGCGGTCGAGCGCGGGCTGCGCACGAAGCCTTGGGTGAAGACGAGCCTCGCCCCGGGCTCGAAGGTCGTCACCGACTACCTCGACGAGGCGGGGCTCACGCCGTTCCTCGACCGGCTCGGCTTCGACCTCGTCGGCTACGGCTGCACGACCTGCATCGGCAACTCGGGGCCGCTGCCGGAGCTCGTCGAGAAGGCCGTCGACGAGGGCAACCTCGCGGTCGCGGCGGTGCTCTCGGGCAACCGCAACTTCGAGGCGCGCGTGCACAACAAGGTGCGCTCGAACTACCTCGCCTCGCCGCCGCTCGTCGTGGCGTACGCGCTCGCCGGCACCACCGACATCGACCTCTACGAGGAGCCGCTCGGCACCGGGAGCGACGGCAAGCCGGTCTTCCTGCGCGACGTCTGGCCGTCGCAGCAGGAGGTCGACGCCGTGATCCGCTCGTCGATCCGATCGCAGATGTTCCAGCACGAGTACGGCAACGTCTTCCAGGGTGACGAGCGCTGGGCGGCGCTCGAGGCGCCGTCCGGGCAGCGCTTCGAGTGGGACCCGGAGTCGACGTACCTGCGCCGGCCGCCGTTCTTCGAGCACCTGGCGCGCGTCCCCGCGCCGCTCGCGGACATCCGCGAGGCGCGGGTGCTCGCGGTGCTCGGCGACTCGGTCACCACCGATCACATCTCGCCGGCGGGCGCGATCGCGCGCAACTCGCCGGCCGCGAAGTACCTCGACGATCACGAGGTGCCCGTGAGCGCCTACAACCAGTACGGCGCGCGCCGCGGCAACCACGAGGTGATGATGCGCGGCACGTTCGCGAACGTGCGGCTGCGCAACGCGCTCGTGAAGCGCGAGGGCGGCTGGACCCGCCACCTCCCCGGTGGCGAGGAGATGACGATCTGGGACGCGGCCGAGCGCTACCAGGAGGAGGGCGTGCCGCTGATCGTGATCGCGGGCCGCGAGTACGGCACCGGCTCCTCGCGCGACTGGGCGGCGAAGGGCCCGTACCTGCAGGGGGTGCGCGCGGCGCTCGCGATCTCGTTCGAGCGGATCCACCGCAGCAACCTCGTGGGGATGGGGATCCTGC
This sequence comes from Chloroflexota bacterium, assembly GCA_016866055.1. Taxonomy (GTDB): domain Bacteria; phylum Chloroflexota; class Dehalococcoidia; order UBA2979; family UBA2979; genus VGNK01. The sequence goes on from VGNK01000041.1 coordinate 14,600, forward strand.
CGCTGCAGTTCATGGACGGGGAGACACCGCAGTCGCTTGGGCTGACCGGGCACGAGCGTTTCGACATCGAGGGCATCGCCGGCGACCTCCGGCCGGGCGCGACGCTGACGGTGCGGGCCATCGCCGATGCGGGCGAGGAGCGCACGTTCCGCGCGCGCTGCCGGCTCGACACGCCGGTGGAGCTCGACTACTACCGCCACGGCGGCATCCTGCAGTACGTGCTTCGGCAGCTGCTCGAGGGCTAGCGACGCGGGGCGCGCGCCCCGGCCCGCTGCTCCGACAGCCGGCGGGCGGCCCCCGGGCCGCCCGCGGCGAGTCGCC
>VGNK01000042.1 GCA_016866055.1 Chloroflexota bacterium
GCATCGGCGGGAGACGCCACGAGCATCGTTGACTGCTCGGTCGTGTCACCACGCATGGGGATCTCCTCGCTGGAGATCCCCGCCGCTGCCGCCGTCCTACCGGTCAGCGATCCCCTGGGCGACCGGCGCTTTCAGCACCCTGCTAGTCGATCGGCGGCATCGCACCGTGCCGCGCGGGCGAGCGCCCGGGGTCCTGGGACTCGTCGGGCATCGCGGGGGGAGGCGCCCGGTGCGTACCCGGCGGCACCATCGCGCGCACGGCGAGCACCTGCGCGCGCCCCGTCGCCTCCGCGGGCAGCGCACGCCGTTGCGCGGGCTTGCCCGCGACCGGTGGCTCGTGCAGGAGCGCCTCCGCGCCGCCGGCGTCCTCCGCCGCGTCGGCGGCCTCGCCGAAGAAGCGCAGCGTCCCTGGGCGCGCCGCGATCTCGACGGTCGATGCGGGCGCCGGCGGCTGGAGATCCCACTCCCAGCGCACCTCGACGGGCCGCCGCCCGATCGCGACGTCCAGCATGTGCATCGGCCCGCTCGGGCGGCTGCGCATCACCACGCCGGTCACGCCGCAGCCGAGCCGGAGCCCGGTCGGCACCCCGAGCAGCGTCTCGGGGTGCGCGAACACCGAGGCCGCGGGGTCGCCTGCGCGGCCCTCGGGCACGGCGACCCGACCCACGTCGGGCTCGACGATCGCCCCGTCGCGCACGGGCCCGCGCGCGAGCAGCACGTAGCCCACCATCGCCGCCACGCGCGGCGACCCCGGCTCCGCGAGCACGCGGGCGAGCGGCCCGCTCTGCAGCACGCGCCCCGCCTCCATCACGACGAGATCGTCGGCGAGCACGATCGCGTCGCGGAGGTCGTGGCTCACGACCACCACGGTCGTCTCGAGCCGGCGCAGGAGGTCGCGCAGCTCGACGCGCAGCGACTGCTTGCGCTGCTCGTCGAGCGCGCCGAGCGGCTCGTCGAGCAGGAGCACCGCGGGCTGCGGCGCGAGCGCACGCGCGAGCGCGACCCGCTGGCGCTCGCCGCCCGAGAGCTCGTGCATGCGCCGGCGCACCTTGTCGGCGAGCCCGACGAGCTCGAGCAGCTCCGCGACGCGCCGGTCGCGGTCGCGGCGGGGCCAGCGCTTCATGCGCAGCCCGAACGCCACGTTCCCGCGGACGTCGAGATGCGGGAAGAGCGCGAGCTCCTGGAACATCATCCCGACCCCGCGCCGGTGCGCGGGCATCCGCAGCACGCTCTGGTCGTCGATGCGCACGTCGCCGGCGTCGGGCCGGTCGAGTCCCGCGATCAGCCGCAGCGCCGTCGTCTTCCCGCAGCCCGACGGGCCGAGCAGCGCGGCGATCCGGCCGTCGGCGACGGCGAACGAGGCGTCCGCGAGCGCGACGATCTCGTCTGGGTAGGAGCGCGAGAGCCCGCGGACCTCGAGCCGGCCCATCAGAACTCCCGCACCTCTCGAAAGCGCACACGTTCAATCAGCAGGAACGCGAGCGCGGTGACGGCCATCAGGATCGTCGAGAGCGCGAGCGCTTTCCCGAGGTTCGCGGGGCCGGGCCGGCCCAGCGCGTCGAAGATCGCGATCGGGACCGTCGCGAACTCGCGCCGGCGCAGCAGCGAGGTGGCGCCGAACTCGCCGAGCGAGACCGCGAACGCGAAGATCGCGCCGACGAGCGTGGCGCGCGCGGTGATCGGGAGCTCGACCGCGCGCCAGACGCGCCACGGCGAGGCGCCGAGCACGCGCGCCGCGTCCGGGAGGCTTGGGTCGAGCGAGCGCAGCACGGCGAGCACGGCGCGCAGCACGAACGGGTAGCCGATCAGCGCGTGCGCCGCGAGCACGAGCCACGGCGACCCGCGCAGGTCGTACCAGCCGCGGTTGAACGTGACGAGGTAGCCGAACCCGAGCACGACCGCGGGGACGGCGAGCGGCAGCATCAGCAGCCCGTCGACCACGGTCGCGATCCCGCCGCGCGTGTGTGCGATCGCCATCGCGGCCGCCGCGCCCACCAGCATCGCGATCGCCATGGCGCCGACCGCGAACGTGAGGCTCCAGCGGATCGCGTCGAGCGGAGCGACGAACGAGAGTCGCCCGGTGTCCTCGAAGATCGCGGTGAAGTGGCGGCCGGTCACGGCGGCCGAGGCGCCGACCGTGAGCGCGCCGTGCACGAGCGCGGCGATCGGCGCGACGATCAGCAGCGCGAGCCCGAGCAACACCGCGACGAGCAGCGCGCGCTCGGGCCGGCTCGTGGTGCCGAGCGGGCGCGCGCGGTCGGGGCGCAGGCCGAGGCGCGTGCCGAGCCGGCGCTGCAGGGTCGCGTAGACGACGAGGGCGGCGAGCGTCGCCGCGAGCTGCACGAAGCCGAGGATCGCCGCCTCCGGGAGGTTCACGAGGCGCGTTGCGAGCCGGTAGATCGTGACCTCGAGCGTGTCGAGCCCCGGCCCCCCGAGCACGAGCACGACCCCGAACGAGGTGAAGGTGAACGTGAAGACGAGCGCCCCCGCGGAGAGCAACGCCGGGGCGAGCGCGGGGAGGACGACGGCGGTGAACGTGCGCCAGCGACCGGCTCCGAGCAGGCGCGCGGCCTCCTCCGCGCGCGGGTCCAGGTTCGCCCACACGCCGGAGACGATGCGCACGACAATCGAGACGTTGTAGAAGACGTGGGCGGCCAGGATCGCCCAGATCGTCCCCACCGGCTGCACCGGGCCGAGCCCGGCGAGGCCGAGCGCGTCGTTGAACCAGCCGCCGGGTCCGAGCAGCTGCTGGAACGCGAGCGCGACGACGAGCGTCGGCAGCACGAACGGCACCGTGACGACGGCGAGCAGCAGGCCGCGGCCTGGGAAGCGGATCAGCGCGAAGACGTAGGCGGCGGGGAAGCCGACGAGGAGCGCGAGCGCGGTCGAGGCGAGCGCCTGGCCGAGCGTGAAGCCGAGCCGGCCCCAGTAGAAGCCGTCGGTGAGCACCGCCCGCAGCGCCTCGCTGGAGGGGGCGCCGTCGGGGGCGATGCCGCGCCAGAGCATCGCGCCGAGCGGCCACCAGAGGAACGGGGCGAGCAGGAGCAGCGCCGGGAGCCCCCAGCGCCACCCGCCCCCTGCCATCACGCCGGCGGCCGCTCGCATCACGCGGCGCATGTTCTACCGGCGCATGATCTGCGTCCACTCCCGGATCCAGCGATCGATCTCGGCAGCAGTCACAGTCACCGTCGCCGGCTGCACGTCGACCTTCGCCCACTTCCACCACTCGGGGAGCTCGAGCTTCTGCACGACCGGGTAGACGAACATCGTCTCGGGGATCTGCCTCTGGAAGTCGTCGCTCAGCATGAAGTCGATGAACTGCTGCGCGAGCTCGGGCTGCTTCGCGCCCTTGAGCACCCCGGCGGCCTCTACCTGGCGGAAGAGCTTGCCGCCGGGGAAGACGTTCGCCGTCGGGGGCTCCGCGAGGTTACCGAAGAACACCTCCGCCGCCGGGCTCGTCGTGTAGGAGACGACGAGCGGGCGGTCGCCGCCGTTGCGACTGAAGCTCTTGTTGTAGGCGGTGCTCCAGCCGTCGACGACGAGCACGTCGTTCGCCTTCAGGTCGCGCCAGTACTGCTGCCACTTCCCCTCGCCGAAGTGGGCGACGGTCGAGGCGAGGAACTGCAGTCCCGGCGAGGAGGTCGCCGGGTCCTGCACGACGAGCTTGCCCTTCCACTCGGGCTTGAGGAGGTCCTGCAAGGTCTTCGGGGGCTGGCCCTTCGCCTTGTCGAAGTTGATGTTGACGAAGCCGAAGTCGATGGGTGTGACGAGTGCGGAGTCGCCGAACTGGTCTCGCACGTCCTTCGGGATCGCGTTGCGGCGGCCGGAGCGGTACTCGGCGAAGACGCCGGCGTCCTTCGCGCGCACGAACGTGAGGTTGTCGATCCCGAAGAGCACGTCGCCCTCGGGGTTGCCGGCGCTCAGGATCGCGCGGTTCACGAGCGCGTTCGCGTCGCCGGCCTTCACGATCGTGACCTTCGCGTTGCTCGCCTGCTCGAACTGCTTGATCACCTCTTCCTTCGCGTCGAAGGACTCGTGGGTGATCAGCACGAGCTCCCGTGGAGGCCTCTGCTTCGCCGCCGGCTCGCCGGCGCCGTCATCGCCGCAGGCCGCGAGGGTGACCGCGATGCCGAGCGCGAGCGTCGCCGCGAGCCACGACTTTCCGTACGGCATGGAGGTGCCCCCTGTCGCTGCGTGACCGCGCCCGCCGGTTCTGCGCGCAGGGGTGGCGCGCCGGGCACGCCAGGGTGCGGACGGCCGACGATCGCTCGCGGGCGGCGAGGGGGTCGGGCGCGAGCCGCATTCCTACGCAGGTGCGAACCTGGTCAGGTTCCAGGGGTTGGCCTTCGGCCTCTCAGCCGTCGGTTGGCGACGGCACCCCCAGCGGTCGGCGGTAGCGTCTCACCGGCCGGCCCGCCTCGCAAGGGGCCGTCACCCTGCCTCGGGGGCGAGCGCGCCGCCGCGCGGGGGCGGCCTCACTCCATGTCGCGGAAGCTCGGGACGAAGAGGAAGAGGTAGGTGGCGATCCCGATCAGCGAGACGGCGGTGAGCCCGATCGCGACCGGCGCGCCGATCGCGTTCGCGATCAGCGCGACGAAGAACGTACCGAACTGCACGAGCCCCATCTCGATCTGGTAGACGCTGAGCACGCGTCCGCGGTGCGCGTCGTCGGTGTAGCTCTGCACGAGCACCTGGCTGAGCGACATGCGCCCGGCCTGCCCGATGCCGACCACGATCAGGATCGCGCCCGTGACCCAGAACCAGGTTGAGACCGAGAAGCCGACCAGCCCGACGCCGAGGACGAGCGAGGCGAACAGAAGCAACCGTCCGCGGTGACGGCTGGGGAGCGACGCGATCACGAGCGAGCCGAAGAGCGAGCCCACGCCCTGGACGCTCATGAGGATGCCGAGGCCGCTCGGCCCGGCCTTGAGCACCTCGCTCACGAAGCCAGGGAGCAACTGGAAGTAGGGCATCGAGCACATGACGATGAGGAAGTTCACGATCAGCACGCGCCGCACCGCGGGCGTTCGCCGGATGTAGCCGACGCCGTCGGCGAGCTGGCTGAAGACCGCGCTCAGCGGCGTGGAGATCACCGGCGTGGTCGTGCGCGGCACGCGCGACATCGCGAACACCGCGAGCACGTAGAGGCTGGTCATCAGGAAGTAGACGTACTCGGCGCCGTCGATGCCGGCGCCGCTGTTGACCGCCGCGAAGAGCGCGCCGGCCAGCGTCGGGAGCATGAGCCGCGCGAAGTTCTGAGCGGTGTTGTTCAGCGCGAGCGCGTTCATCAGGCGTTCCGCCCCGACGACCTCGTTCGTGAGCGCCTGGCGAGCCGGCATCACCAGCGAGTTCGAGATGCCCTGCACGAGCGCCGCGATCACGAGGTGCTCGACCCGTAGCACGCCCGACACGATCAGCACGCCGATGACGCCGGCGTTCACCGCCGCGATCGCCTGGCCGAGCTGCACGACGTACTTCTTCTGCGCGACCCGATCGGCGATCACGCCGCCGAAGAGCGAGAGGCCCATCTGGGGGACGCCGTTGGCGAGCGACATGACGCCCAGCGCGGCGTACGAGCCGGTCATCTCGAAGACCAGGTAGCCGCGAATGAACATCTGCATGTTCATCGAGGCGAAGTGGCTGAAGAGCGAGAGGAAGAACCAGCGGTAGGCCGGGTCGCGCAGCGAGGTGAAGGTGCGGATCGAGAGGCGGCCGCCGCCGCGGGCGCCGTAGCGGCGCGCGGGTTCGAGCGGGGCCGGTGGCGGCGAGAGGGCGGCGGCGCTCGTGCCGCGTTCGGCCAGGCGGGCGCCGTCCAGGCGAGGGGCGGGGTCGATGGCCATTCAGCCCCGGACCGGCGCTGACACGCCGGCGAACCTTACGTTCACGGTAGGGTCATGAATGTAGCGTGGGTACGGGGCGCCAGCAAGCAGGGAACCCCCGGCTGGACCCACACGGGCGCCGGTCGGCGGCGTGCGACGGGCGCGGCGAGCGATCCGGGCGACCGCGGGCTTCAGGGCCGCCGTGTTTGCGAAGGGCCGAGCACCGGTGCCACCACCTCTGGCTCACGCCCGGGGCGCGCCGCGCGCCGGCGCGCCCCAAGCGCCGCGCACCGGCGCCGGCGGGCGATGGGCGCCGTCACCCCGCCCTACGCCCGGGGCGCGGCGGCTGCTCGAGGTTCCGGAACGAGGGGACGAAGAGCCGAAGGTACACGCAGAGCAGGACCGTGTTCGGCGCGGGCGCGTTCAGTCAACCGGTCGAGCCCATCGCGCAGAACGCGTTATCCGAGCGAGGGCGGCCTCAATCCGAAGAGCTGCCATCCGGGCCGTCCGGCGCCGGGGCCCCCCAGCTCCGGCAGGAGCCCCGCATGAGGTGTAGCCGACAGCGCCTTCTCGATCGCCCACCGCGAGAGCCCCTGGACGGCCTCCATCTGCGCCATCTCGTCGAGCGAGAAGAAGCCGGCCGCGCGAATCTCGTCACCGTCGCAGGTCGGCTCACCACCCAGCGGGTCGAGCCGGAAGACCACGTAGATGTTCGTGCTGCCGCCCCCGGCGGTGCCCCCGAGCGAGTGCCGGAACCCGATCACATCGCGCACGCGCGCCGTGATCCCCGCCTCCTCGAGCACCTCGCGCTCGACCGCCTGCGTCAGCGGCTCGTCGTGCTCCGCGTAGCCGCCCGGGAGCTGCCACGACCCCGCGAAGGGCTGCCAGCCGCGCTGCACGAGCAGCGCGCGCCCCTCGCGGATCACGACGCCCGCGCACCCGATCGAGAACTCGCCGTAGTGGATGAACCCGCACACCGTGTCGGGGCACGCCGCGCGGTCGCGTCCGCCGTCGTGCTTCGGCTCCAGCCGCGTCCCGCACCGCGGGCAGAAGGTGATCGCCGCCATCGCCGCCACCCATCCTCCTCGACGCTACGACGCCGCCACCGGCGCCCGCGCCCCCCTCAGGTGCTCGACGAGGAACCGACGCGACTCCTCGTAGAGCTCCCGCGGCGTCTCGCCGTGCCCGCCGTCGAACCAGCGCAGCGTCTTCGGCTCGCCGAGCGCCGCCTGCAGCCGCTCCCCGCCCTCCTTCGTCACGAGCACGTCGCGCGTGCCGTTGGCCATGAACGCCGGCCGGCCCGCGGTGAGCGGCGCGAACACCATCGGGTCGGTGAGCGCGAAGACGAGCTCCTCGTCCGCGTCGAGGTCGGCGAACTCGGTGCCGCGCACCTCGAACCGCGAGTAGGGCGCGGAGCCGCCGACGAAGAACGCCCCCGCGGCCACGCGACGGTCGAGCGCGAAGAACGGCACGCCGATGCGGCACCCCATCGAGACGCCGACGTAGCCGACCGCCCCCGCGCGCACGTCGTCGCGCGTCTGCAGATAGTCGACGGTGCGCACGAGGTCCTGGATCGCCTGGACGCGCTGATCGCGCGTGCGGAAGAGCAGGTCGGGCCGCGAGGAATGCAGGCGGCCGCGGTTGTCCGGCGATTCCCGCGAGCCGAACCCGTACGCGTCGACGGCCACGGTCATCAGCCCGGACTCGGCCCACGACTGGTGGAGCGGGCCGCTCGGCCACGTCTGCCAGGAGTGGCGGCCCATCGGCGTCGAGCCGTGCTGCATGATCACCGCCGCGAACGGTCCGCCGCTCGCGGGGTAGGTGAGCGTCGCGAGCACGCGCTCGTCGTGCGTCGACCCGAATGTCACGCGCTCGCGGCGCAGCCCGGGCACCGCGGCCGCCGTGCGCGGGTCGACCACCTCCTCCGGCTCGCTCGTGGGCAGCAACGGCAGCATGCGGTCGTACTTGTAGAGGTGGCGCAGCAGCAGCTCATCGACGGCCATCGTGACCCCCCTCCGCGGAAACGAGCGCATCGTATCGCCGGGCGGCAAGGTGCAAGGCCGGGGCGCGGTCGAAGTCGAGCACGAGCGCCGCGTGGTCGGAGAGCAGCCCGCGCGGGCCGCCCGGCCTGGCGCCTCCTCGTCGACGCCGATGCGACCGGTGTTCGTGTCGCCGGCGAGCAGGGCCGGGCCGCCGCGCCAGCGCGCCACCACCGCGCGGAGCGCGTCGAGGAACGGGAGCTTGCGGCCGCTCACGAAGTTCGGGACGTGCATCGCGCCGAGCGCGAACGGGCCCCCGGCGTCCACCGGCACCGCCACCCGCGCGAGCAGCCACCGGTGCGGGTCGGCGGGGTGGCCGCGCGCACGGCCGTACGGGACAGCGCGACGCGACGAGCAGCGCGTTCGCGCCCGGCGCCGCGGGGTCCGCAGTGCTCCGCTGGTGCGTGAGCCCGCGCTGCGCGAGCGCCACCGCGAGCGACGCGCTCGGGGCCGTCGCGCGGAACTCGCTGAGCGCGACGACGTCGGGCTCGAGCCGCGCGAGCGTCTCGACGATGCCGGGGGCGCGCCGCCCGCCCCCTGCGCGGATGTTCCAGGAGACGACCCGCAGCGCCCGCTGCCTCATCGCGGGAGGTCGAGGATCCTCGCCGCGTCCGCGCACGTCGCAAGCGGCCGCCCGACCGCCGCGACGAGCGCCTTCGCCTCCTCGACGAGCTCCACGTTCGTCGGCGTCCGCGGCCCCGCGAACGGCTCCAGCCCCACCTGCACGTGCCCGCCGCGCTCGAGCGCCGCCCGCGCCAGCCCGCACCCGACCACGTCCCCCCCGAGCGCGGAGACGAGCCACGGCAGCCCCGTCCCCTCGAGCATCGCGAGGTACGCCTCGAGGCTCGGCACCGTTGGGGGGAGCCCGAACGAGAGCGGCCGCGCGCCGAAGTAGAGCTTCACGAACGTCCCCCGCGGGAGCCGCCCGGCGCGGTGGTACGCGAGGATCACGCGCAGGAACCCCGGCTCGAAGGTCGAGACGCTCACCCCCACCCGCAGGCGGGCGCACGTCTCGATCATGTGGCGCGCGTCTCGGTAGGTGTTCTGGTAGACGGCGTCGACCGGTCGCGGCAACCCCTCCTCGTCGGCGCCGCCCAGGTTGGTCGACCCGGGGTCGACGAGCCCGAGCCCGAGCAGCCCGGCCTCCGCCAGCTCGACGACGTGCCGGTAGCGCTCCTCGACGTGCGTGTGTGCGCCGCCGCCCGCCATCGTCGGGTAGAGGAGCGCGTCGGGCCGGCGCGCAAGGATCGCGCGCCACGCCTCCGCGTACGGCTCCGTCGCGTGCCGCCCGCTCCCGCCGATCACGGGGTCGTCGTTGTGGTTGTGCACGACCGCCGCGCCTGCCTCGAGGCAGCGCAGCGCGTCCTCCGCGATCTCCGCGGGCGTGCGCGGCACGTGCGGGTTTGCCGCGCGCGGCGTCGCGCCGTTGATCGCGGCCTCGATGATCACCGGCGCCGCGCGTGATCCGACCACCGACGGCACCGCCTACACGCGCCCGGAGTGGAACTCGATGCGGCCGCGCGCGATGTTCAGTCGGAGCAGGTCCGACGCGCCCTCCGCGATGCGCATCGAGCGGACCTGGCGGTAGAGCCGCTCGAGCGGGTGCCCCGCGATCAGCGCCTGCCCGCCGACGAGCTGGATCGCGGTGTCGACGGCGCGGCCCACGTGCTCCGTGCAGTAGACCTTCGTCGCCATCACCTCGTTCATCACCTCGTCCTCGCGCTTCGCGCCATCGACGAGGCGCGCCGTGCGGTAGAGCATCGCGCGCGCGGCGTAGGTGCCGATGCGGATGTCCGCGTAGTGCAGCCGCACCCCCTCGCGGTCGCCGAGCCGCACGCCGCTGCGGTGCGGCTGCGCGATGTGCACGTCGACGAAGTCCGTCACCCACATCGCGAGCCCGCTCGCCTGCGCGGCCACGCCGAGCCGCATCTGGCTGATGTTTCCGAGCGCCCGCGGCATCCCCTCGCCGATCTTCCCGACGACGTGCGTGAGCGGCGCCCGGGCGCCGTCGAGCCGCAACTCGACGTGGTTGCCGCCCTCGAGGCTGTGGAACGAGCGCTCGATCGTGAGCCCCGGCGTCGCGCGGTCGACCACGACCATCGCGGTGCCGCCGGGCCCCGCGGCGTCCTCCTCGACGTTGACGAGCACCGAGTAGAAGTCGGCGCGCGCGCCGCCCGTGACGTACGCCTTGCGCCCGGTGATCACGAGCTCGTCGCCGTCGCGCTTCGCCCAGGTCGGGCGCGAGCCGTCGGACGGCTCGGTGAACGCCCACGCGCCGCTCTTCTCGCCGCGCATCAGCGGCTCGAGGTAGCGAGCGCGCAGCTCGCCGGTCGCCGCCCCGAGTACGCCGGGGCCGGGGCCGAAGACGTAGCGCGCGAGCCTCAGGTTGGCGGCGGCGAGCGTCTCGCGCACGACGGTCAGCGCGAGCGGCCCGGCCTCGTTCCCGCCGAACGCGCGCGGCTGCGTCATCGCGAAGAGCCCGAGCTCGCGCGAGCGCTCGCGCACGCGGGCGCGCGTCTCCTCGGGCACCGCGGCCTCGAGGTCGTCGCCGAGCGCCGCCTCGAGCGGGCGCAGGTCGTCGTCGATCAACGACTGCACGCGATCGCGCAGCGCGACCAGCTCGGGGGTGAGGGACTCGGGCATCTCAGCGCTCCTCGCACCTCGCCGCTCGGTGGCGCGAGCGTAGCACCGGCCGTGCGCGCTCAGGCGCGGCGCGGGAGCGCCTCCGCGACCTCGCGCGCGAGCGCGCCCACCGACTGCGAGGCGTCGAGCGCGAGCGTGCGCCCCTCGGTCGCGACGACCGGCTCGTAGAGCTCACGCGCCTCGCGGTAGATCTCGGGCGTCGCGTCGGAGGTGGCGAGCGCCGCCTGGCGCGACTCGATGCGCGCGAGCGCATCGGCGTCGGTGGTGCGCAGTTCGACGAGCAGCGCGGGCACCTCGGCGGCGCGGGCGACGGCGAGCGCGGCCTCGCGGTCGGCGACGCGCGCGTGCGTCGCGTCGAGCACGACCGGCCGCCCGGCGGCGAGGTGCGCGGCGGCGCGGCGGCGCATCTCCCCGTACGTGCGCGCGGTGAGCTCCGGCGCGTAGAGCCCCTCGCGGAACCCCGCCGGCCGGTGCTCGTGGATGTCGATCCCCGCGAGCCGCTTCCGGATCGCGTCGGAGGAGAGGTACGCGGCGCCGACGCGCCCCGCGAGCGCGCCGCCGACCGTCGACTTCCCCGTCCCCGGCAGCCCCGCGACCACGACCAGCGACGGCGCGGCGCGCCGCTCGCCGTACTCGGCGGCGAGCCGGAAGTAGGCGGCTGCGGAGTCGGCGAGGCGGCGGCGCTCCGCGGCCGGCACCTCCGAGGCGGTCGCGCCGATCGACTCGACCTTCCCGCGCACGAACGCGCGGAAGGCGCGGTGCAGCGGTTGCAGCACGCCCATCGTCTCGTCGGCGGCGGCGGCGATGTAGCGGCCCGCGAGCTCGTCGCCGAGCTCGGGATGACCGCGCGCCTCGAGGTCCATCGCGAGGAAGGCGACGTCGTAGCCGGCGTCGACATAGCGGAAGTGGAACCACTCGCTGAACTCGATGCAGTCGACGATCACCAGGTCCTCGCGGCGCGGGCCGAGCACGTAGACGTGGCGCGCGTGGAGGTCGCCGTGCCCCTCCACCACGCGACCCTCGGCGAGCCGCGCGTCGAAGAGCGGCTGCTCGGTCTCGACGGTGGCGTCGGCGAACGCGCGCAGCCGCGCGGCCGCGCGCGCGTCCCACGTGCCGTCGATGAAGCGCTCCGCCTCGCCGAACTCGCGCCCCCACCAGCCGCGCACCCCGGCGCCGCCCGCGAACGCCGGGTCGTAGTCGACGGCGCGCGTCTCGGCGTGGAACGCGATCAGCCGCCCCACGATGCGCTCGATCACGTCCGGCGGCGCCGCCCCCGCCTCGAGCAGCGCCGCAAGCGTGCGGTCGTCTGGCAGCCGGCGCATCTTCACGGCCCACTCGACGACCTCGCCGCGATCGCGCGGGACGTCGACCGCGTAGCCGCCGTCGGGGAGGCGCACGACCGGCACGACGTCGAGGTAGACGTCGGGCGCGAGCCGCCGGTTCAACGCGACCTCGGCGTGGCAGAAGCGCTCGCGGGTCTCCGCCGCGACCTGGTTGATGAAGCCGAAGTCGACGGGCTTCTTGGTCTTGTAGACAAAGCCGTCCGCGATGAAGACGTAGGAGATGTGCGTCTGCGCGAGCTCCACCGACTCCGGCTCGTGCGGGTAGGCGGCGGGATCGAGCAGGCCGCGTACGTAGTCGGGGAGGGCGTCGCCGGCGTCGGGGAGATCGGGAGCGTCGGCCACGGCCCGACGGTAGGGAGGGGCTCAGCGGGGCGTCAAGGTCGATGCGGCGCGGAAGCGCGATGCTACGCTGCCCGCACCGGAACCCGCGCGCCACCCCGCCATACTCGGGGGGTGCAGCATCGAGGAGCCTCGCTCACGTGTCTGAACCCTGGCAGCACTACTACCAGTCGCAGCGGCTGCGGCTCTCCTACTGGACGTGGGGCGAGGCGTCGAAGCCGCCGCTCATCCTGCTGCACGGCGGCCGCGATCACGCGCGCTCGTGGGACCGCGTCGCCGCGGCCTTCCGCGACGACTACCACGTGCTCGCGGCCGATCTGCGCGGGCACGGCGACTCCGACTACGCGAAGGGGAGCCTCTACGGGCTGCCCGAGCACGTCGCCGATCTCGTCGCGCTGATCTCGCTCGTCGGCGGGTGCGCGACGGTCGTCGCGCACTCGTTCGGGGGTGCGATCGCGCTGCTCGCGGCCGGCGCGTTCCCGGAGATGTTCGAGCGCATCGTCTCGATCGAGGGGGCGGGCGCGCGCATGCACGACGGCCCCGAGGTGCTGACGCCGCGCGCGCTGCGCGAGTGGGGACAGCAGGCGCGCTCGTTCGAGCAGCAGACCCCGCGCGTCTACCCGACGATCGAGGAGGCGCGCGCTCGCATGCAGGAGGCGAACCCGCAGCTGGCGCCCGAGATGGCGATGCACCTCGCGCGCTGGGGCACGCTCGGGATCGACGGCGGCTACATCTGGAAGTTCGACCCCTGGGTGCGCGGCCGCACGCCCGTCGAGATCTCGATCGCCGAGATGGAGGGGTTCTGGCGGGCGGTCGAGTGCCCGGTGCTGCACCTCGTGGGGGGGCGCTCGCAGCACGGCCGCGAGCGGCACGAGGGCAGGCCGCTCGACAACTTCTTCCGCGACTCGCGCACGGTGGTGGTCCCGGACGCGGGCCACTGGCTGCACCACGACCAGGTCGAGCTCACGGTGCGCGCGATCCGCGAGTTCCTCGCCGGCGGGCGGGCGGGCCAGGAGGCGGCGGGGTAGGCGGCGCCACGCCGCGTTCCGCCCCGGGCATGCGGCCGAACCGGCGCCGCCGTCTCTCTACAATGGGGGAGCGATCGCGCGGCGCACGCCGCCCGATCCGCCCGGGCCGGCGCGAGGCGGGGCGGGTCGAGGATCCGAGCCACGGGACGAGTTGCATGACGACAGCAGCGGGGACGGGGACGGCGGCGGGCGGGGTGCAGGGCGAGCCGCTCTCCGCCCGGGAGTGGATCTCGCTCCTCTTCGACGCGGGCTCGTTCGACGAGCGCTTCGGCGGGGAGGAGACGCCCGACCCGCTGCACTTCTCGGACTCGCGCCCCTACCCCGAGCGCCTGGAGGAGGCGCGCCGCAAGACCGGCGGCGAGGAGGCCGTGGTCACCGGGATGGCCCGCGTCGGCGGCCTCAGGGTGGTCGCAGCGGTCAGCGACTTCCGCTTCATCGGAGGCTCGATGGGGTACGTGGTCGGCGAGCGGGTCGCGACCGCGATGGATTGCGCGCGCGACGCGGACCTCCCGTTCATCGCGGTGACGTGCTCGGGTGGCGCGCGCATGCAGGAGGGGATCGTCGCGCTCTTCCAGATGGCGCGCACCGCGGCGGCCGCGCAGCGGCTGCATGAGGCCGGCGTGCCGATCATCTCCGTGTTCGCCGACCCGACGACCGGCGGCGTGTACGCGTCGTACGGCACGCAGGCCGACATCATCCTCGCGGAGGCCGGGGCGCTCGTCGGTTTCGCCGGCCCGCGCGTGCGCGCGGTGCAGGATCCCGGCGAGGCGCGCGAGGCGCTGCGCGCCGAGGATCTCTTCGAGGCGGGCCAGGTCGACCTCGTGCTGCCGCGCACCGCGATCCGGGACGCGCTGATCCGCGTGCTCGCGCTCCTGCAGAAGGCCGCCGCTCCTGACCCCGACCTCCTGCCGCCGGCGGTCGAGGTGCGCGATCTCGACAGCGGCTGGTCGGTGGTCGAGCGCGCGCGCGACCCGCGTCGGCCGCGCGCGATGCAGTACATCGACCGTCTCACCTCGGACTACTTTCCGCTGCGCGGCGACCGCAGCGACGTCGACGACCCCGCGCTCGTGGGTGGGCTGGCGCGCGTGGGTGACACGAACGTCGTGCTCGTCGCGCAGGAGCGCGGGAACCTCGACCCGGACGGCGAGCGTCGCAACGGGCGCGTCTCGCCCGCCGGCTACCGCAAGGCGCGCCGGCTGATCCTGCTCGCCGAGCGGCTCGGGCTCCCGCTCGTGACGTTCGTGGACACGCCCGGCGCACACGACGGGATCGCGGACGAGGCGGCTGGGCTCGCCGGCGCGATCTCGGACTGCCTCGCGGCGATGGCGTCGCTCACGGTGGCGAGCGTCTCGGTGGTGATCGGCGAAGGCGGTTCCGGCGGGGCGCTCGCGCTGACGGTGGCCGACCGCATCCTCATGCAGCAGAACGCGATGTACGCGATCACCTCGCCCGAGGGGGCGGCGGCGATCCTCTTCCGCGACCGCGACCGGGCGCCGGAGGTGGCGGAGGCGCTGGGCGTCTCGGCGCGCGACCTGCTCGAGCTCGGGGCGATCGACGTGATCGTCCCGGAGCCGGCGGGCGGCGCGCACGCGGACCCGCAGGGGGCGGCGCGGCTGCTCGCGCCGGCGCTGCGGCGCGCGCTCGCGGAGGCGATGCGCGGCCGCGGCACCTCGCG
>VGNK01000043.1 GCA_016866055.1 Chloroflexota bacterium
ACCAGATCGACGCCTTCATCCGCACCTACAACCGCGACGCCAAGCCGTTCCAGTGGCGCGCTCCCCGCGTCCATTCCGTCCACCCGGCACCATCGATCGCGGACCGACGCAAGTAGGCACTAGCGCGCCAGGCTGCCCGGAGCGGCCCCGAGCGGATCGCCGAGCTCACGCCCGCCGGTCCCGTCCGCGATCACGAGGGCTCGCCAGAGCGCGACCACGACCGCCGCACTGCCTACCAGGTTGAGCAGGAAGTGCGCCCACACCCGGAACCACGTCGCGAAGCCGGGTTCGCCATGCAGCGCGCCGAGCAGCGTGGTCGCGCCGGCGGCGTGTCCCGTCGCGATCACGCTCGCCGTCAGCGCGACGTGCTCGACCACGTGCAGCCCCTGAACTGCGAGTGCCGCCGTGAGCCAGCGGCCGACGCGCCCGCGCGTGCCGGCGACGCGGCCGTGCGCATCGAGCGCCACGAGCCCCGCGAGGAACGCCGCGTTCCCGAGCAGGTGGAGCACCTCCATCCCGACCATGCGGCTGGACGAGAGCGCCTCGGCGAGGCGGTCCCGGGTCCAGGCGCCCCACGGCGTCATCCACGCCTGCTCGCCCGCGTGCCCGAGCAGGTACGCCACCTGGAGCAGGTGCTCGGCGAAGTGCACCACCTGGAAGAGGAGCCCCGCGACGGCCAGCCCGAGCAGCAGTGCCACCGCTCCCGGTGGCAGGGGGCGGCCGGCCCCCGGGCGCGCGGCGGGTCGCGTCATCGTCCGGTCCCTCCGCAAGCAGCCGTCACCACACGCGCACGAGCGTGGGCCCCGCGCCCGCCCGGCCCGTCCGCCGTCCCCGTGCGCGCCCGCCCGCGGACGGGTGGCGTGCGACCGTGGGACGGCGCGTATTATCCGGCAGCCCGCAAGGGCCCCGTCGCCGCGAGTGCGGCAGGGGCTCGGCGGGCGGATGGTGAGCGCACGGATGAACGGCGCGGATGTCATGCGGCGCCAGGTCGAGGCGGCGCACCAGTGGTTCGAGGGAACGGTCGCGGATGTCACGCAGGCGCAGGCCGACTACCTCCCGGCGGGCACCGTTCACCCGATCGGCGAGCTCATCGCGCACATCGTGCAGGGTGAAGACGGGATCGTGAACGGGATGCTGCGCGGCCAGCCGCCGATCTGAGAGCGCGACGGCTGGGGCCGCCGGCTCGGGATCCCCAGCGCGATGCGCCACGACGGGCAACTGGCCCGCGGATTCCGCTGCGACATCAAGGCGCTCGAGCCCTACCGCCGGGCGGTGTACGCGAGCATCGACGAGTACCTGAAGGGCCTGGAGGCGGGCGACCTCGACCGCAAGGTCCCCACGGGGGGCGGCCAGGAGATGACCGTCGCCGGGGTGCTGAGCATGCTGCTCGTCGGCAACACGCTCGCACACACCGGCGAGATCTCCGCGCTGAAGGGCCTGCAGGGGGCGCGCGGCTACCCCTTCGAGCGCCTTCGCGCGGCGAGCGGTGGCCCACGGGCACGCCGCCCCGGGCGCGCGCCGCGCCGCCGATCGGCGGCGGCTGCTCGCGCTCTTCGCGATCTGGGTCGCGCGGCGCCCGCACACGCCGCGCGGGACCTACGGCTACCACCGCGCCGAGGTGCTCGCCGCCGCGCTGAGCGGCCTCGTGATACTGCTCGTCGCCGGCCTGATCACGCGCGAGGCGATCCTGCGCCTCGGCTCGCAGCCCGAGGTGGATGCCCTCGGGCTGCTGCTGGTTGCGAGCGCCGGCCTCGTCGCGAACCTCGTGCAGGCGTGGCTGCTCCGCGCGGGCCACACGATGCCTGCACGCGCCGCCCGGCTGCACGTGCTCGCGGATCTCGGCGGCTCGCTCGCCGCGATCACGGCCGGCGCCGGGGTGCACCTCACCGGCTGGCGCGCGCTCGACCCCGCGCTCTCGCTCGCGATCGTGTGCCCGTCGTGCTCGTCGTGCTGCAGCTGCTCCGCGAGACGCTGAGCATCCTCATGGAGCAGTCCCCGCCGGGGCTCGACGTCGATAATGTGGGTGCCGTGCTGCTCGAGGACCGCGAGGTGTTCGCCGCGCACGAGATGCACCTCTGGACGATCACGAGCGGCTTCGTCGCGTTCACCGCCGACGCGGTCGGCGTCGCCCGGCGGTGCGCGGACGCGCTGCGCGACCACTTCGGGATCGAGCACGCCACGATCCAGCCGGAGTACGCCCCGCTCCACGACCTGCGGCGGCCGCGCCCGGGGCCCCGCTCGCGGTGAGCCGGGCGCGGGGCCAGCCCTCTGCTAGCATCCCGCCCGCCCGAGGAGGCCGCCGATGCCCCGCACCTCGATCCGCCCGCTGCTCGCCGCCTCCGGCGTCACCACGGTGCCAGTCTGCCTGGAGCCGCTCGCCGCGCGCCTGATCGAGCGGCTGGGCTTCCCCGCCGCCTACCTGGGCGGGGGCGCGCTCGGCTTCTCGCTCGCCGTCTCCGAGGCGCTGCTCACGACCACCGAGGTCGCCGGCGCCGCGCGCCGCATCACGCAGCGCTCGAACGTCGCGCTGATCGTGGACGGGGGCGTCGGCTTCGGCGACGCGGTGCACGCGGCCCGCGCGGTCGCCGAGATCGAGGCGGCCGGCGCCGCGGCGATCGAGCTCGAGGACCAGGTCGCACCGAAGCGCGCGCACCACCACCGGGGGCACGAGCACCTCGTCGACACCGAGACGATGGTCGGGAAGCTCGAGGCCGCCGTGGCGGCGCGGCGCGACGCCGAGTTCGTGATCATCGCGCGGACGAGCGCGGTGCGGCACGAGGGGATCGACGCGGCGATCGAGCGGTCCCGCGCCTACCGGGCGGCGGGAGCGGACGCGATCCTGCTTGCGCCGCGCGACGAGGCGGAGCTCGCGCACGCGGGGCGCGAGATCGGCGCGCCGCTCGTGATGATGTCGCTCGCGGGCCGCTGGCCCGCGCACCTGCTCGAGGCCGCGGGCGCGCGGCTCGTGATCGACCCGTTCAGCGGGCAGGTCGTGATGTACCGCGCGCTGCGCGACGCACTCGCCGCGATGCGCGAGCGCGGGACCGCGGGCGACGAGGCGGACGCGCTGATGGCGCTCTACCGCGAGCTGCAGGAGGTGGCCGGTATGGAGGAACTCTACGCGGTCGAGCGTCGCACGACGGAGCGGGACGCGCCGCGGTGAGCGTACGCGCTCACCGACGCAAGTTTCCCGGGGGCGGCTCGCTGCTCGGGCTGGAGGCGACCCCCGTCGCGGCCTCGCGTTGACATTCCTCGGCGACCGCGACGTAAGATCGCGCGCACAGGCTGTGACGGAGACGAGTAGCCCGGCGGCCCCGAGGGGACCGCGCAGCGAGTCCGGGACGGTGGGAGCCGGACGCGAGCCACGCCGGGCGAAGATCCCTCCCGAGCCGCCGACCGAACGCGCCGCGCGGCGCCAGTAGGCTCGGCCGGAGCGCCCACCGTTACCAGCGGCAGCGTCATCGGCGGTGCCCGCCACGGCGGGCGCGGCAGCCCGTGACGCGGCGAGCGGCTCGCGGCGGCGACGCGGCGGGCAACGCGGGTGGTACCGCGGGCATCGGCGTCGTGCGACGTCCTCCGCCCGTCCCGCGCACACGGAGTGCGGGGCGGGCGTGCTGTTTCCGGCGCGCCCGCCGGGATGGAGGCGGAGCGTGTCGACCTTCGAGCCCGTGCCATCGCGCGTCGCGTTCGCCGAGCAGGAGGAGCGCATCCTCGAGCTCTGGCGCGAGCGCGACGTCTTCCGCCGCTCGATCGAGGAGCGCCCCGCGGACCGCGTCTTCTCGTTCTACGAGGGGCCACCCACCGCGAACGGCAACCCGGGCATCCACCACGTGCTCGCACGCGTCTTCAAGGACCTCATCCCCCGCTACCGCACGATGCGCGGCGACCGCGTGCCGCGGAAGGGCGGCTGGGACACGCACGGACTCCCCGTCGAGCTCGAGGTCGAGAAGCAGCTCGGGCTGCGCTCGAAGCGCGACATCGAGGCGTACGGCGTCGAGGCGTTCAACCAGAAGTGTCGCGAGTCGGTCTTCCGGTACGTCGCCGAGTGGGAGCGGATGACCGACCGCATCGGCTTCTGGATCGACACGCAGGACGCCTACGCCACGTTCCGCCCGGAGTACATCGAGAGCGAGTGGTGGATCTTCAAGCGGCTGTGGGAGAACGGCCTCGTCTACCGCGAGTTCCGGGTGACCCCGCACTGCCCGCGCTGCGAGACGAGCCTCTCGAGCCACGAGATCGCGCTCGGCTACGAGGAGGACACGCCGGACCCCGGCGTGACGCTGCGCTTCCGCCTGCCCCCCTCCGCCGGCGCGGACGGCGCGCGCGCCGCGCTGCGGCTCGCCGACGGCGTCCCCACCTCGCTGCTCGCGTGGACGACCACCCCGTGGACGCTCTCCGGCAACACCGCGCTCGCGGTGCTCCCGAGCGCCACCTACGCGCTCTACGAGCGCGTCGACGACCACCTCGGCCGCGAGCGCGTGATCGTCGCCGAGGCGCTCGCGGGCGCGGTCGCGGGCAGCGAGGGGAGCGTCGTCGCGACGCTCCCCGGCTCCGCGCTCGTCGGCCTCGAGTACGAGCCGCTGTATGAGGCGACCGCGTGGGAGGGCGTCGAGGCGCTCGCGTTCGTCGGCGGGCGCACGCAGCGGCTGAAGGCGAACGAGGCGCCGCCCGCGCGGCGCGTGATCGCGTCGGACGACGTCACCACCGACGAGGGCACCGGCATCCTCCACGTCGCACCGGCCTTCGGGGAGGTCGACTACGAGCTCGGCCGCCGCGAGGGGCTGCTCTTCCTGCAGCCGGTGCGCTCCGACGGCACGCTCGTCGGCGGGCCGGGTGACGGGGTGTTCGCGAAGGAGGCCGACCCCGCGATCACGCGCGACCTGCGCGAGCGCGGGCTGCTCTTCAGGTCGGAGACGATCCGCCACACCTACCCGTTCTGCTGGCGCTGCGGCACGGCGGTCCTCTATTACGCGAAGCCGTCCTGGTACATCCGCACGACCGCGGTCGGCGACGACCTGGTCGCGCACAACCGGCAGATCCACTGGGTCCCGGATCACGTGCGCGAGGGACGCTTCGGCGAGTGGCTCTCGGGGAACGTGGACTGGGCGGTCTCGCGCGAGCGCTACTGGGGCACGCCGCTCCCGCTCTGGGTGTGCGAGCACTGCGGCGACGTGACCGCGGTCGGCTCGTTCGCCGAGCTGCGCGAGCGCGCGGTCGTCGGTACCGCCGCCGCGCTCGAGCGCCCGGACGGCTTCGACCCGCACCGCCCGTTCGTCGACGAGGTGCGGCTGAGCTGCGAGCGCTGCAACGGGCTCATGCTGCGCACGCCCGAGGTCGCCGACGCGTGGTTCGACTCGGGGGCGATGCCGTACGCGCAATCGCACTACCCGTTCGAGCACGAGGCCGTTTTCGACGAGCGCTTCCCCGCCGACTTCATCTGCGAGGCGGTTGACCAGACGCGCGGCTGGTTCTACACGCTGCACGCGCTCGCCACGCTGCTGCACCGCACGGAGGACGTGCCCGAGGGGATCTCGTACCGCCACGTGATCTGCCTCGGCCACATCCTCGACGGCGAGGGCCGCAAGATGTCGAAGTCGATCGGCAACGTCGTCGACCCGTGGAGCGTGCTGAACGAGCACGGCGCGGACGCGGTGCGCTGGTACATGTACACGGCGTCCCCGCCGGGCAACTCGCGCCGCTTCTCGAGCGAGCTCGTCGGCGAGGCGTCGCGGCGCTTCATCTCGACGCTGTGGAACACCTACTCGTTCTTCGTCACGTACGCGAACATCGCGGACTTCGAACCGGCGTCGCCGGTGCCGGCCACGGCGAGCACCGAGCTCGACCGCTGGATCCGCTCGGAGCTGCACCGCACCGTGCAGCGCGTGACCGCGGCGCTCGACGCCTACGAGCCGTCGGAGGCGGCGCGCCCGATCGAGCAGCTCGTCGAGGGGCTCTCGAACTGGTACGTACGGCGCAACCGGCGGCGGTTCTGGAAGTCGGAGGACGACGCCGACCGGGCGGCCGCGCTGCACACGCTCTACGAGTGCCTCGTGACGATCTCGCGGCTGCTCGCGCCGTTCACGCCGTTCCTCGCGGAGGCGCTGCACCAGAACCTCGTCGCGGGCCGGGTGGCGGGCGCGGCGGACTCCGTGCACCTCGAGGCGTGGCCGGAGGCGGACGCGGCCGCGATCGACCCGCAGCTCTCGACGGAGATGGCGCTCGTGCAGCGCATGGTCTCGCTCGGGCGCGCCGCGCGCGCGAAGGCGCAGGCGAAGGTGCGCCAGCCGCTCGCGGCCGCGGTGCTCGTGCCGCGCAGCGCCGTCGAGCGCGCGGCGCTCGCGCGGCTCGTCGAGCCGGTGGCGGACGAGCTCAACGTGAAGCGGGTGGAGGTGCTCGAGCACGCGGGGGACCGGCTCACGTACTCGTTGCGGCCGAACCTGCCGGTGCTCGGACCGAAGTTCGGACCGGCGGTGGGGACGATCCGCCAGGCGCTCCAGCAGGCGCCGTCCGCGGAGGTCGTCGCGAAGATGCGGGCCGGACAGCCGATCCCGCTCGCCGGGATCGAGCTCGCGGCGTCGGACATCCTCGTCTCGGTGGAGGCCGCGGAAGGCTGGTCCGCGGCGGAGGAGGCCGGGTACGCGGTGCTCGTCGACACGCGCGTCACGGCGGAGCTCGCCGCGGAGGGCACCGCGCGCGAGCTGGTGCGTCGGCTGCAGGACCTCCGCCGCGAGTCGGGGCTCGAGGTGACCGACCGCATCCACGTGACCTTCGAGGCGCCGGGCGGCGTCGCGGCCGTGTTCGCGGCGCACGGGGACTACATCGCGCAGGAGACGCTCGCGCTCTCCATCGAGCCCGGGGCGGCCACGGCGGGCGCGGCGACCGTGCGGGCCGACCTCGACGGGGAGCGCGTGGTGCTCGCGCTGCGACGGGCGTAGGCGGTGGCCGCGCCTGCGGACGCGGGCGTCGACGGCGAGATCCGGTCGCAACGTCTCGCGCTGCGGTCGATGACCGCCCCGTTCTACGAGGCGGTGCTCGCGGGCGATCGCGCGGCCGCCGAGTCGGCGCTCGGCACGCGCCTCCCGGCGGCCTGGCCGCCCGTCTCGGAGCGACGGAGCCGGCGTTGGCTGGGGATGCTGCGCGAGGATCCCGAACGCGGCCCGTGGCTCGCCCGGGCGATCGTCGAGCCGGGGCGCGGCGAGATGATCGGGCACATCGGGTTCCACGACCGTCCGGGCGCGCCCGACCTCGACGGCATCGCACCCGGCGGGGTTGAGATCGGGTACTCGGTCTTCGAGCCGTTCCGCGGTCGCGGCTACGCGAAGGAGGCGGCCGGCGCGCTGATGGGGTGGGCCCACGACCGCCACGGCATCACGCGGTTCGTCGCGTCGGTCTCGCCCGAGAACGCGCCGTCGCTCGCCGTGATCGCAGCCCTTGGGTTCGAGCGGGTCGGCGAGCACCTCGACGTGGAGGACGGGCTCGAGCACGTCTTCGTGCGCCGGATCTGACCGCTCGCCCCCTGCGCCGAGCGGCTCCGCGAGTCCCAACGCGGCGCATCGCCGCCCGCGCGAGTGCCACGAAGGTCAGCGGTCGCCCGGCGGCGTCCCGTCGCTCGCCGCCGTCGCGCCCTGCTGCTCGCGCGCCGGCTCCGCGGGCCGCTCGGCCTCGGCGGGAGCCCGCGTGGTGGAGTCGTCGCCGGCGAGCACGAGCCCGCGCGCGAACGACCAGAGCGATCGCCGCCAGCCCCCCTCATCCATCACGCTCGCTCGACCGAGGCGCCGTACGGGGTGCACGACGTGCGGCGCCTCGGACGCCACCTCCGCGCCGAAGAGCATGATGTTCGCGGTGACGTACACCCAGAAGAGCAGCACGATCACGCTCGAGATCGGCCCGTATATCACGTCGTAGGAGGCGAAGTTCGCGAGGTAGATGGCGAAGCCAACCTTCAACAGCTCGAAGAGCACCGCCGCGAGCAGGGCGCCCGGCACCGCGTATCGCAGCTCCACGTAGCGGTTCGGGATCAGCGTGTAGAGCAGCAGGAACGCGATGAACGAGAGGCCGAGCGGGATGAGCAGCGCCCCCAGTTCCCAGAGCCACTCGACCTGCCCCTCGACGAACGGAAGCGCCTCGACGTTGCGCTGCATGATGCGCCACGCGGTCGTCGCGAAGACGCCGCCCAGGAAGGGCAGCCCGATAATCGGGATCAGCATGTAGTCGACCGCCTTGCCGCGCACGAGCGGGCGGTTGCGCGGTGCGTCGAAGATCACGTTGAGCGCGGAGCGGATCGCCGCCGAGAGCGCCCCGGCCGTCCAGAACGCGCCGAGCAGCGAGACCACCGAGAGCGTGGGGCCGAGCGAGGCCGCGTTCTCGAGGGCCTGCTGCACGGACCCCTGGCCGGGGTCGAGCGGGAGCTGCGTGAAGAGGTGGTCGAGCACGCGGGCCTTCACCCGCTCCGAGCGCAGCACGACCCCGAAGACGGAGACGGCGAGCAGCGTGAGCGGGAAGAGCGAGAAGAGCCCGTAGTAGGAGATCGCCGCCGCGAGCTGCGTGCCGCGGTCCTCCCTGAAGTTCGCCGCGGCCCGGCCGAGGACCGGCAGGATCAGCCGGTACCATGGCCGCCCCGCCCCGGAGGGCGGGACCGCCACGGCATCGGTCGGTGGACGCTGCAGGGTCACGGGCGGATCCTCGCGGCTGGGTCTCGATCGCCGCGCGACGCTCGGCGATGCTGTGCGTGGCTCAAGGGTACCCGGAGAGGGAGACGATGACCGGCGAGCGTCTGCGCCCGCAGCACCTCGAGCACCGGCGCGTGGTCGTGAAGGTCGGCTCGAACGTGCTGACCGCGGGCACGGATCAGCTTGACGCGCGCGCGATGGCGGCCATCGCAGAGCAGATCGGCGCGCTGTGCGCGCGGGGCGGGCAGGTGGTGCTCGTGACCTCGGGCGCGATCGCCGCAGGCCGGCACCGCGTCGGCGCATCGATGAACGACGGCGTGCTCAGGCCTCGCGACGTGCACTCGCGGCAGGTACTGGCGGCGATCGGCCAGAGCCGGCTGATGGCGTTGTGGGACGAGCTGTTCGAGCAGTCGAACGTCGTGATCGCGCAGGCGTTGCTCACGCGCTACGACCTCGCGGACCGGCTCGCCTACCTCAACGCGCGGAACACGCTGCTCGGTCTGCTCGACATCGGCGTCGTCCCGATCGTCAACGAGAACGACGTCGTCTCGGTCGAGGAGATCGCGGCGAGCGCGATCGGGGACAACGACAACCTCTCGGCGCACGTCGCGACCCTGATCGACGCCGACCTGCTGTTGATCCTCACGGACATCGCCGGGCTCTACACAGCCGACCCCGCGCGCGACCCCGCGGCGCGGCTGATCGAGCGGGTCGAGCGCGTGGACGATGCGACCGAGCAGGCGGCGCGCGGGGCGCCCGGCGCGCGGGGGACCGGCGGCATGCTCACGAAGGTGCAGGCCGCGCGCATCGCCACGCAGTCCGGGACGCACGTCGTGCTCGCGCACGGCCTCGCCGAGGACGTGGTGCTGCGCGCCGCCTCCGGCGAGCCGGTCGGCACGCACTTCCTCCCCACCGGCGACCGCATGGAGAGCCGGCTGCGCTACCTGCTGTCGGGGCTGCAGGCGCGGGGACGCATCGTGATCGACGACGGAGCCGCGCTCGCGCTGCTGCGCGCCTCGGTCTCGCTGCTGCCCGCCGGGGTCGTCGAGTGCAACGGCGACTTCAAGCGCGGCGACGTGGTGCAGGTGGTGACGCGCGACGGCCGCACCGTCGCGCGTGGCATCGTCAACTACACGTCGAGCGAGGTGGAGCGCATCCGGGGGAAGCACTCGGACCAGATCATCGCGGTGCTCGGCTACGAGTACGGCGAGGAGATCGTCCACCGCAACAACATGGTGATCGTCTAGCGTGGCCCCAGGGCTGCTCCGCCCCTCGGCCGACGAGGCGCTCGCCTCGTGGCGCGCGCTGGTGGTGGCGCACCGCGAGCAGATCGAGCGGCTCCGCGAGGACCGGCGCGAAGGCGATTTCTGGGCGCCGCGCGCGCAGCAGTTCCGGCCCGGCACGCGCGAGTCCGTGGAGATCCCCTACCTCGAGTCGCTCGGGAGCGCGCGCGAGGAGTGGCTCGACGTGGGCGCCGGCGGGGGCCGGTTCGCGATCCCGCTCGCGCAGCGCTTCGCGCGCGTCGTCGCGGTGGAGCCGTCGCCCTCGATGCGCCAGGCGCTGGCCGCCGCAGCCGACGAGCGCGGGGTCCACAACATCGACGTCGTCGGGCTCGCGTGGCCGCCGGCGCCGGACGTCCCGCTCCTCTCCGCCGACCTCAGCCTCGTGTCACACGTGCTCTACGACATCGACGACCCCGGCGCGTTCGTGGTCGCGCTCGAGCGAGCCACGAGGCGGCGGTGCGCCGTGATCCTCGGCGACCGCGCGCCGAGCACCGCCTTCGAACCGCTGTGGACCGAGCTGTGGGGGGAGCCGCTGCACCGGCTACCTGCGCTGCGCGAGTTCCTCGTGGTGCTCGGGGCGATGGGGCGTCGCTTCGACGTCCGCTCGTTCCCCGCGGGGCGCGAAGAGGCGCTCGACGCCCAGGAGGCGCACGCGGGCGCGCGCCGGCTCTACTGGGTCGCGCCCGGGTCCGAGCGCGACGCGCGCCTGGGCCGGCTCCTGCGCGAGCACTACGGCACGCCGAGCGGTCAGGTGACGATCCCCGCGCGCATCAACCACACCGCGGTCGTGACGTGGGAGCCGCCGCGGCTGCCCGGCGGCGCGCGGGCCTAGCCCGGCGGCCGCGCCGCTGCGCACGCGCGGGGAGCCCGCTCAGCGCCAGTTCTCGAACGCCCAGTCCATCAGCGCACGCGCGTCCTCGAAGCGCGCCGGCGCGTTCAGCAGCACCGCGATCAGCCTCCGGCCGTTGCGCGTCGCCGACACCGCCAGCGTGCGCCCGGCCTCGTCGGTGTAGCCGGTCTTGAGACCGTCGGCCCCCGGGTAGGTGAGCAGGAACTGGTTCTGGGAGGACATCGAGAGTGTGCGCGTCCCGCGCGCCGTGTAGCTCGACGTGCGCGCGATCTCGTCGAAGAGGGGGAGCGTCATCGCGTAGCGGGCGATCAGCGCGACGTCGTAGGCGGAGGCGTAGTGGCCGGGGCCGCCCAGCCCGTGCGGGTCGATGAACGACGACGCGCTCAGGCCCAGCCGCCCCGCGAGCGTCTGCATCGCCTGTACGAACGCCTCGTCGCTGCCCGCCACGTGGCGGGCGAGCGCGAGCGCGGCGTCGTTCCCCGACGGCAGCATCAACCCGTAGAGGAGGTCGCGCACCGAGAAGCAGTCTCCCGGCCGCAGCCCCATCACGCTGCTCCCGGTCATGCGTCTGGCGTCGACCTGCGTGTTCACCCAGCGGTCGGGCGCGCTCCCCTCGATCGCGAGCACCGCCGTGAGCAGCTTCGTCAGGCTCGCCGGGGGGAGCGGCCGGCGCGCGTCGTGGTCGTAGAGCATGGCGCCGGAGGCCGCGTCGATGACGACCGCGGCTCGCGCGCTGATCGCCGGGGGCGGCCCGTCGTTCAGGCGCTCGGGCGCGCCGGTCGTGGACTGCAGGATCGGGACCGTGGCCTGCTCGGCGGGGCCGGTGCAGACGATGAAGAGGATCGTCCCCTCGGGCACGTAGCCCCCCGGGAACTGCGCGAGCCAGTTGCGATTCACCCACTCGGGGACGCCCGTGAGGTAGCCGAGCAGCTCGCCCGTGCCCGCGCGCTGCGCCCAGATCGAGGCCGGCGTGCACCCGCGCGCGAGCGCAGCCGTGACGATGCCGCTCGTCGTCCCGCCGCCCCACACGAACGCCGCGACGCCGCGCTCCGGGAGCTGCCCGTTGACCCCGGGCCGCCACTGGCTCGCCGCCGCCGCCGAGCAGCCCGTCGCGGCGGCGGCCTGCGGCGAGGGCTCGAGGTAGCGGTCTGCCGCCCAGCCGACGCGCTCGCCGGCGGAGATCAGCTGCCAGCGGTACCCCGCGGCCTCCTGCGTCGAGGGGAGCACGAGCACCGACGTCCCCTCGCGCAGGCACGTCAGGATCTGGCCGTCGAGCCCCGGCGTCCCGCGCAGGCGCAGGCACTCGCCGTCGGAGCTGACGATGGCCTGGGTGCCGGGCGTGAGCGGCTGCGCGCGCATCGTCGCAGGCGCGAGCGCGAGCCGAGCGGCTGGCGGACCGAGCGGGGCCGCGGTGGCCGGCGCGACCGGGGCGAGCAGGACCGCGGCGAGGAGAACGGCGACGGCGGGTCGAAGCGCCCACCGGGGGCAGCGGGGGACCATCGCGGATTCCCGTGAACTAGACCCCGCCGACGACTTCTCGATGTTATCCACGGAGGCCGACCGGTTCAACCCGCGTCCCCGCCCGCGACGAAGGTCCCTGGTCGCGCGCTTGCGACACCCACCGCGAGTCGGGATCATGAGTCCGATCCGCGTTCTCCACGCGAAGACGGGGGGCTCCATGACCAGGGAGCGCAGGCGGCGACGCGGCGCGCGTCCGGGCGCGTCGGCCGCGCGCGCACAGACGGGCTGGCGCGCGACGCTCGCCTCGTTCGGCGGCTTCACCGTGGTCGGGCTGGTCGTCTTCCTCGTGATCGCGCTCGGCGCGGTGGTCTGGTTCAGCCGGCCTACGTCCGTCTCGGAGGCGCCGCTGCTGGGCGAGACGATCACGCTCGGCCCCGCCACGCACGTCGCGACGGTCGGCGAGCTACAGATCACGCCGGGGCAGCCGCCCGTCGGCGGGCCCCACTTCCCGCGCTGGATGGCCGGCGGCGTGTACGGCGAGCCCGTCTCCGACGGCCTCGCCGTGCACTCGCTCGAGCACGGCATGATCTGGATCACCTACAACCCGAACCGCGTGCAGCCCGCGGACATCGATGTGCTCAAGAAGGTCACCGACGACCACAGCCGCGACGTGATCCTCTCGCCGCGCCCCGACAACGCGATGCCGATCGCGCTCGCGTCGTGGGGCCGGCTGCTCACGCTCGAGCGGGCCGACCGGGGCCAGATCACGAAGTTCATCGAGACGAACCGCGACCGCTCGCCCGAGCCGGGCGTGCGCTGAGCGGCCCATGCGGTGCGGATGACCGGAGCGAGTTGAGCAGCCGTCGAGCCGACGTCGGGTCCTCGCACACATGAGCGCGCGGCGCGACAGACGCGACCGCTCGCGCTCGGGCAGCGCGGGCTCGCCGCGAGCACCGGGCGGGGCGAGCGGACGGAGGCGGTCCCCGCGTCCGCTGCTCGCCTCGATCGCGATCGCCGTCGGGGTCGTCGCCGTCCTCGTCGTTGCGGGGCTGGTTGCTCAGCGGGGCGGAGACGAACCGGCGTACGTCCCGGTCGCGCGCTCCGACGCCTCCGGCAAAGCGTGGGGTGTGGTGGGGGCGCCCGTGCATGTCATCGAGTTCGCGGACTTCCAGTGCGTCTTCTGCGCGCGCTTCGCGCGCGAGACCGAGCCCACGATCGCGGAGGAGTACATCCGCTCCGGCCGGGTGCGGGTGACGTTCCACCACTTCGCGTTCCTCGGGCCGGACTCCGTCCGCGCGGCGGAGGCCAGCGAGTGCGCGGCCGACCAGGGTCGGTTCTGGGAGTACCACGACCTCCTCTTCCTGCGGCAGCGGGGCGAGGGCTCCGGCGGCTTCCCCGCGTCCCGCCTGAAGTCGATGGCGCGCGAGGTCGCACGCGCGCACCCCGGGTTCGACGCCGAGCGGTTCGGGGCCTGCCTCGACGCGGGCGAGAAGCGCGCGCTGGTGGAGCGGGAGACCGCGGAGGGACGCGCCGCGGGCATTTCGGCGACGCCGTCGTTCCTGATCAACGGCCGGCTCCTCCAGGGCGCTCAGAACCTCGAGGCCTTCCGGCAGGCGATCGACGCCGCGCTTCGGGACCGGTAGGTCGCGATGCGGAGGCTCGAGCTGCTCGCCGGCCTCTGCGCGGCCGGGGTGGCGATTGGCGCGTACCTCTCCTACGTCGCGCTGGATGCCACCGCCGAGCCGTTCTGCTCCGGGCTCGGGAGCTGCTCGGAGGTGCAGGGCTCGGCCTACGCTCGTGTCGCCGGGGTGCCGGTCGCGGTGCTGGGCCTGCTCATGTACGCCACGCTGCTCGCGCTCGTCCTCGGTCGCCGCCTCGGGACGCGCGCGCCCCGGCTGCGCGCGCTGCCGCTCGCCACGGCCACGTTCACCGTCGCGCTCGCCGGGAGCCTCTACTCGGCGTACCTGACCGCGCTCGAGCTGCTCGTCATCGACGCGATCTGCGCCTGGTGCGTGGCCTCCGCGTTGCTGGTCACGGCGATCGCCGCGCTCGCGGCGCCGGACGTCATCGCGGAGCGGTGAGCGACCGGCTCGCGGGAGCGGGACCGGCTCGCGGGAGCGGGACCGGCTCGCGGGAGTCGACCGGCTCGCGGGAGCGACCGGCTCGCGGGGGCGACCGGCTCGCGGGGGCGACCGGCTCGCGGGGGCGACCGGCTCGCGGGGGCGACCGGCTCGCGGGGGCGACCGGCGTGCTGACTGGCCGGCGCGCGGACCCGCCCCTA
>VGNK01000044.1 GCA_016866055.1 Chloroflexota bacterium
GCCGCCGCTCTCGCGGCCGCGGGGCGGACGCCGCCTTGGCGCGAGGCCAGCACGCGGGTCGCGGCCGCGGGGTCGAGCCGGGTTACGCGGTCGGCACCCCCGCGGAGGCGACGACCCCGCTCGCGCGCAGCCGCTCGATCTCCGCGCCCTCGAGCGCGAGCTCCTGCGCGAGCACGTCCTCGGTGTGCTGCCCCAGCAGCGGCGCCGGAGCGAGCGGCACCCGGCTGCGCGAGAGCCGCGCCGGCCAGCCGAGCAGCGGGATCTCCCCCTCCGTCGGGTGTTGCACGCGGTGCACGAACCCGCGCGCCGTCAGGTGCGGGTCCGTGAAGAGGTCGCGCGTGTCGAGCGTCGCCCCGGCCGGCACACCGACGTCGCCCAGCTCCGCCATGGCCTCGTGCTTCGTGCGCTCGCGCGTCCACTTCGAGATCTCGGCGTGCAACTCGTCGCCGTGCGCGCGACGCGCCTCCCCGGTCGCGAAGCGCGGATCGGAGAGCAGGTCGGTGCGATCGATCGCCGCGCAGAGCGTGTCCCACATCCGCGAGGTGACGATCATGATGTAGACGTAGTCGTTCGGCCCGAACGGCTTGCACGGGTAGAGGTCGGTCGGCGGGCCCGTGCGGTTGCCGTTGCGCGCCGCCGCGCGCGTCCCCCACTGGGATCCGTTCGCGATCTGCGTGCGCATGAAGTACGTCACGGCCTCCTGCATCGAGATCTCGATCTCCTGCCCCTGGCCGGTGCGCAGGCGGTCGACGTAGGCGGCCGTGATCGCGAGCGCGAGCTGCACGCCCGTCCCCGAGTCGCCCACCGTGTAGCCGGGTCGCATCGGCGGCCCGTCGGGGGTGCCCGTGACCGAGAAGGCGCCGCCCGCGGCCTGCGCGATCATGTCGTAGGACTTGTAGTGCGCGTACGGTCCCTTGAGGCCGAAGCCTTTCAGCCGCGCGTAGATGATCGCCGGGTGCACCGCGCGCATCACCTCGTAGCCGAGATCGAGCTTCTCGATCACGCCGGGGCCGTAGTTCTCGACGAAGACGTCGAAGCGCGGGAGGAGTCGCAGCAGCAGGTCGCGCCCCTCGGGCTGCTCGAGGTCGATCGCGATGCTGCGCTTGTTCGAGTTCCAGTTGAGGAAGTAGGGGGAGTTGTCAGTGCCGCGCGCGACCCCGCGGCCGGGGTCGCCGACGCCCGGGCGCTCGACCTTCACGACGTCTGCGCCCAGCCAGGCCAGCGCCTGCGTGCACGAGGTCCCCGCCTCGTACTGCGTCATGTCCAGCACGCGCATGCTCTCGAGCGCCGGCATCCCAAAGTCCCTCCCGCACCGCGGCCCGCCCTCCGGCGAGCTCGCCTCGATATTACGCGCGCAGGGCGTGGCGCGACCAGTGCCCGCGGCCTCCCGCGCCCGCGCGGTACTAGCATGCGCGCGACCGCGGGCCGCTGGAGGGACTCGGAGGACGACCGATGAAGGCCGGCGTGCTGCAGTTCTTCTCCTGGCCCGAGCGCCGCGTCCCCATCGAGACGGTCTACGAGCGCGCGCTCGACCGCATCGCGATCATGGACGAGGGCGGCTACGACTCCGTCTGGCTCGCCGAGCATCACTTCAACACCTACAGCGTGTGCCCCTCGGTGCACCTGATGGGGATGCAAGTCGCCGCGCGCACGCGGCGGCTGCGTATCGGCACCGCCGTCACGCTCGCGGCCTTCTACCACCCGCTGCGCATCGCCGAGGAAGTCGCGCTGCTCGACATCTTCTCGGGCGGCCGCGTGAACTGGGGCGCCGGCCGCGGCTTCGACCGCACCGAGTTCCGCGCCTTCGACGTCGCCCCCGAGGAGAGCTCTCCGCGCTTCCGCGAGAACGTCGAGATCGTGCTCGCGGCGTGGACCCAGGACCGCCTCACCTACCACGGGCGCTACTACGACTTCGACGACATCGAGGTGCTGCCGAAGCCGGCGCAGCGGCCGCACCCCCCGGTCTGGCTCGCGGCCACCTCGCCGGACTCCGTGCGCGCGGCGGCCGCCGGCGGCTACTCGATCCTGATGGACCCCCACGCTACGCACGCCGAGATCGGCGAGAAGCACCGGCTCTACCGCGAGGAGCTCGCGCGCCACGGGCATCCGGTGGACGGCCGCGAGATCCCAATGGCGCGGCTGCTCGCGATCGCGGAGACGCGCGCGGAGGCGGAGGAGATCGCGCGCCGCGGCGCCCAGTGGACGGTCGCCTCCTACGCGCCGGGGCGCGACCCGAGCGTCGACCCCGTGCAGCGCTACATGGACGGCGTCGTCATCTTCGGCACGCCCGACGAGGTCGTCGACCGCCTGCAGCAGCTGCGCGAGGAGATCTGCCTCGAGTACCTGCTCTGCTCGCCGCTCAGCCACCGCACGTTCCTGCTGTTCACCGAGCGCGTGCTGCCACGCATCGCCGGCTGAGCCCGGCCCGCAGTCCCGGAGGAGCGAGATGACCCACGGCCATGTCCCCGAGCACGCGGCGCTGCCGCCGCCGACCGTCGAGGAGGTGAGCCCGGGCGTCTTCGCCTACATCCAGCTCGACGGCTCCTGGTTCCTCAACAACGCGGGCTTCATCGTCGGCCCCCACTCGGTGATCGCGGTCGACACGCTCGGCACTGAGAAGCGCGCCCGCGCCTTCGCCGACGCCGTGCGGCGCGCCTCGCCGCACCCGGTGCAGGCCCTGATCAACACGCACAGCCACGGCGATCACACGCACGGCAACTTCGTCTTCTCGCCGCAGACCGCGATCGTCGCGCACGACCGCTGCCGCGAGGAGGTGAAGCGCGCGAGCCTCGCCGCGATCCGGCAGGCCTTCCCGACCGGCGACTTCGGCGAGTTCCCGATCGTCCCGCCGATGGTGACGTTCAGCGAGCGCCTGAACGTCTACGCGGGCGACCTCCGGATCGAGCTGATGTTCGTGGGGCCCGCACACACGACGAACGACGTCGTCGCGTGGATCCCGGAGCGGCGGGTGCTCTTCACCGGCGACCTCGTCTTCAACGGGGGCACGCCGTTCGCGATGGCGGGGTCGATCGCCGGCTGGCTCGACGCGCTCGCCGCGCTCCGCGCGCTCGGCGCCGAGACGATCGTGCCGGGGCACGGCCCGGTGTGCGGCCCCGAGGCGTTCGACGCGGTGTCGGCGTACCTGCGGTTCGTCGCCGAGACCGCCTCGCGCGGGTTCGGCGCCGGGCTGAGCCCGCTCGAGCTCGCGCGGCAGACGGAACTCGGCCCGTTCGCCGGGCTCACCGACCCCGAGCGCATCGCGGGGAACCTGCACCGCGCGTACAGCGAGCTGCGCGGGGAGCCGCGCGGCGCGCCGCTCGACGTGCCGGCGGTGTTCGCCGACATGGTCGCGTACAACGGCGGTCAGCCGCTGCGCTGCCTCGCCTGAGCGGAGCCCGGGGCTACGCCCCGGCGCCGACCTTCGCGCCCTGCTCGAGCACCACCTCGTAGAGCGAGACCACGGGGTGCTCGGTGAGCTCGCCCTGCACCGAGCCCTGGCGGTGGCCGGCGGTAAACGCCTCGCTCTTCGTCCAGGCCTCGAACGCGGCGCGCGACTCCCACATGCTGTGGCTGACGTACTCGCCCGGGTGGTCGCCGCGCAGCAGCGCGAAGTGGAGGAAGCCAGGCACCGTGTCGAGGTAGGTCTGGCGGTTGCGCCAGCGCTCCTCGAACTGGGGGCCCTTCCCCTCGGCGACCTTGAAGCGGTTCATCGCGATGAACATCGGCGCACCCCGTTTCGGCCCTCGTGGCGATCGGTCGAGGGGTCGAAGATACACGCCCGTCGCCGCCGGCGCGCCCACCGGCCCCTCGTCCGGGCGGCGCGCGCTCGATATCGTGCGATCGTGGGCGCGACCCCCGCGCGAGCGGTGTGCTTCGACTTCGACCAGACGCTCGCGTACATCGAGCGCGGGCACCTCGCGCTCTACGTGCAGGCGGCCGCCGAGCACGGGGTTGCGGTCACCCAGGAGGCGCTCGCCGCGCAGCCGCTGGGGGACGTCTGGGCGCCGTGGATGACGCCGCTCGGCCCCGACCATCGGGCGGCGTCGGCGGACGAGGGGGCGTTCCGCGCGCTGCGCGAGGGGCTGCACGTCGCCCGCCTGCGCGGCGCGGGCGTCGACGCCGACGAGGGGACGCTCGCCGGCGTCGCCCGGCGCATCGCCGACCTCGAGGGCGAGCCCGATCACTACCGCCTCTTCGACGACGCGCTGCCCGCGCTCGAGCGGCTCGCGCGCGCCGGCGTGCCCGCGGTGATCGTGTCGAACCACGTCTGGCGGCTGCCAGAGATCGTGGTCGGGCTCGGCTGCGGCGCGCGCGTCGAGGGCGTCCTCACGAGCGCGCGCGTGGGCGTGCGCAAGCCCCACCCGGAGATCTTCCGGGCGGCGCTGCGGCTGACCGGGACCGCGCCGGGCGAGACGCTCATGGTCGGCGACAGCCTGCGCGACGACGTGGAGGGGGCGCGCGGGGTGGGCATGCAGGGCGCGCTGATCGACCGCCGGGGGCGCGCGGGCGCGCCGGAGGGCACGGCGCTGCTGCGCTCGTTGCTGGAGGTGCCCCTCGCATGACGGTGTGCGTGGTGGCGGTCGCGCCCGCCGAGCACGACGCGTACTTCGCGATGATGCGCGAGTACATGCGAGAGCTCGACGCGTACGACCCGGCCGGACCGGAGTCGGACGCCGACTTCGCGCGCCGCCGGGCGCGCACGTTCGCCGACATGGAGGGACGGGAGCTGCTCTGGATCGAGGCCGACGGTGCGCGCGCCGGCCTCGCGATGGTGCGCAGCGACCAGCGTTGGCTCGACCCCACGCAGACCGTCGCGTCGATCGCCGAGTTCTACGTGCTCCCGGCCTTCCGCCGCCGGGGCGTCGGGAGCGAGGCCGTGCGCGCGCTGCTCGAGGAGCACCGCCGCCGCGGCACCGCCGAGATCCAGGCCGACATCCTGCGCGACAACGTCCCCGCGCGCGCGTTCTGGGCGCGCCTCGGGTTCGAGGTGCAGATGCTGCTCACCTCGCGCCGACCCTAGCCGCGCCGTGCGATAGGATCGGCCCGCGCGGCGGTGTGGCCGCGTTCGAGCCGCGAGGAGCCGCGCCCGTGCCGATCTGGGACGTCCATTGCCACTTCCCGCGCAACTGGGACAACCCGGACGCCGAGCCCGAGCAGGTG
This sequence comes from Chloroflexota bacterium, assembly GCA_016866055.1. Classification (GTDB taxonomy): domain Bacteria; phylum Chloroflexota; class Dehalococcoidia; order UBA2979; family UBA2979; genus VGNK01. The sequence continues at coordinate 5,161 of VGNK01000044.1, forward strand.
ATCGACGAGCGCGCCGACGCGTTGCGCGCCGCGGGGGTCACCCGCGCGTCGCTCCTCTGCGGTGGCCGCTTCGGGCTCACCTACGAGCAGTCGCTCTCCTTCGCGCGACGCCACGAGGACCTCTTCCTCCCCTCGGCCGCGGTCGACCCCGACGACATGAACGGCCGCGACATCCGCCGCCTCCACGAGCAGGGGTACCGCGGGCTCAAGATCATCGGCACGCGCCGCGCCTACGACGACTACAAGTACTTCAGCGTCTACCAGGCGGCCGAAGAGCTGGGCATGCCGATCCTCTTCCACCTCGGCGTGATCGGCGGGGGCGTGGACTACTCGATCACGCACCCGCGGCGCGACGCACAGGCGGCGGCGATGCTGAGGCGGATGCGCGAGGGCGGGCGCATGATGGGGCGCGACGCCTCCGCGAACCGCATGCGCCCCTTCCATCTCGACACGATCGCAAACAACTTCCCGGACCTGAAGATCATCGGTGCGCACATGGGAGGCACGGGGAACTACGACGAGGCGGCCTCGGTCACGCGCTGGCGCCACAATGTCTTCCTCGACATGTCGGGCGGCGCGACGATCGAGCGCCACGCGGTGGAGCGCCGGCTGATCGGCTACGAGATCGGCGTCGAAAAGCTGACGTGGGGCTCGGACTGCCGCGATCACGAGATCGCGGATCACATGGCGAGCCTCGAGGCGATCTTCGACCAGGTGGGGCTCTCCGAGGACGAGCGCGACCGCATCCGCTGGCGCAACGCCGCCGAGATCTTCGGCGAGGCGGAGCCGGTCTTCGCGGCCGAGTAGGGCGCGGGCGCCGCAAGGCCGTGGGCGCGCGACGGACGTCGCGGCCGGTCACGGAAGGCCGGGGCGCGAGGGTAGAGGCGCGATGACCGTCGCCGGCCCCGACACGACGCTCGGCGCTCAGCCGCCGCCCGCCGGGCAGGGGGGCGCGCTTGGCCCCGACGGCAACGCGGGCGCGCCGGCGAGGCCGCGCTTCCGTTTCCGGATCGACGCAGCCGCGCTCGTGCTCACGGTGCTCGTGACGCTCACGCTGCTGATGTTCGTGCTCGTCGAGCCGAGCCCGCGCTGGCTGCTCGTGTTCGCGGCGGCGATCGCCGTGCTCGGCGTCGACGGCGCGCTGCGCGCGCGACGCGAACCGGGCGGCGAACCGCCCGCGGCGATCGACACGATCCCGTTCCTCTTCCTCCCCGCGCTGTTCGCGGTCGCGGCGCCGCTCCTCATCGAGCACAACGCGCGGGGCTACGCGGTGATCCCGTCGGCGGTCGCGGCGGGGGTCGCCTTCGGCGCGATCGCGGTGGCGGCGCCGCTCTCGGTGACCGAGCGCGGGCGCACCTACGCGGTGGCGCGGCTCGTCGCGACCTCCGGCGCCTACTTCGCGGCGTTCGCGCTGTTCTCGCTCGTGTACGTGTTCGACCTCGGCCCGCGCGCCGCGGTCGGCGCGGTCGCGCTGGCCGCGACGATGCTGGCAGTGGAGGTACTGCGCGAGGGACGCGTCGACGCGCTGGAGACGCTCGTCTTCTCAGCGGTCACGGGGCTCGTGCTCGGCGAGGTGCGGTGGGCGCTGCACTACCTCCCCGTCGACGGCTACCTCGCGGGGCTCACGCTCGTGCTCGCGTTCTTCTTCGTGTCGGGGCTGCTCAACGCGCACCTCACGCGGCGGCTCGACGTCGCGCTCGCGCTCGAGTACGTGGTGATCGTGGGGCTCGGCATCGCGCTCGTCGTGCTCGCGCGCGCGGGCGGGGCGGCATGAGCCGCGCATGGCACACGCGTACGCGCGAGGGCGAGGGCGCGCGTGGCTGCTCCGGAGGGCCTCTGCTAGCATCGGGCGGCTGGGACGCGGGGAGTGGCGCAGCCTGGTAGCGCACCTGACTGGGGGTCAGGAGGTCGCTGGTTCAAATCCAGTCTCCCCGACCAGCCCCTCACTTGAGATTCAAATCGGACCTCTTACTGGCGGTTCTCCCCGTCGCCGTGCGAAGCGTGGGCGCTCGGACTGTAGATTACTGAACATTCCGGGAGGTGCCACGATGGCCGCTCGTACGCCTGCGAAACAACCCCTGACCGCGAGTCATGCGGCACCAAGCGCCATGCTTCCCATCTCGGCGCGCGTGCGAATCCTGTCCAGTCATCTGCACCGACTCACGACGTTCGAGGACTACTGCCGCGAACGCTGGGGGTGGGGGCGCAACTACGCGAACAAGCAGATCGCCGCCATGGAGACGGCGCTGAGCTTGGGTACCACTGTACCCACCACTGAACGCCAGGTCCGTCCGCTCGCTTCCCTGCCCGTCGAGGAACAAGCCCAGGCGTGGGCAGGGAATGGATACTGTTCACTGCCGATTCCTGCGAGGGCCGGCCATCAGAACGTGTGTTCGCGCCAGTGAGTGATCGCCGCCCAGTCGTACCCCAGTTCGCTGAGGATCTCTTCCGTATGCTGCCCGAGCTCCGGCGCCGGCTCCATGAGCGGATCGAATCCCCGCAGCGAGAATGTCGGTGCCAGCGTCTCCATCTCGACGCCTGAGCGATGGCGCTTGCGCACGATGTAGCGGTTCGCGCGCGCCTGCTCGTCCGCCGCGGCCTCGCTCGCCTCGAAGATCGGCGACGACGGCAGGTCGCGACTGTCGAGCAGGCGCCCGGCGCGTCCGTCGAGGAAGCGATCCGGGGTGTGCTGGAGGTGGCGCACATGTCGGGGAGCCATCGCGAGCGGTTGCGCGCGTGGTGTCTCGTGCTCGAGATGCTGGGGATGCTCGGCCCGGTGCGCGACGGCCCGAGCACCTACGTCGATGCTCGCTCCGTTACCACGAACATCACGTCTCCCGAACAGGCCAGGGCCATCCTCCGCATCGGGTTGGACGCCCTCGGCGAGGGGTAGGGGCGCCAAACGCCCTCGCGGGTCCCCCAGAGGAGCAACCGTCCCTTCCGGCGCCAAGGTCGGCGTGGTCACCTCGGTCGGCAGTCGCGGCGACTCGTACGACAACGCCCTCGCCGAGTCGGTGAACGGGCTCGACACGACGGAGCCGGTACGCAGGCAGGGACCGTGGCGCGGGCTCGAGGACCTGGAGTTTGCCACGCTGAAATGGGTCGACTGGTGCACCCACCGCCGCCTCTTCAGCGCCCTCGGCTACGTCCCGCCCGCCGAGTACGAGGCGAATCACGACCCTGTGCCAGTCCTGACGGAGGCCGGGACTCAATCGTCCGAGCCTCCATCAAACCCGGGGCGATTCAGTTCGCGCTCTTCCTGCGAACGCTCCTGCTCGACCACACCGACTGGTTCGCCGCCGGCTCGCTCGCCGCCGCCGTGGTCCCGTGCTGGCGGCAGCCGGACCCGACGCGCTGATCGCGCGCCGCAACATCGACCGCGCTGCGGCGGGGCATGCCTTCGCTGCCCGGCACGCCGTCGTGCGCGGCCCCGACGCGGCCCCGGTTCTCGTACGGCCGCTCGACGCGCTGACGCCCGACGACGCGTGCATCGTCACGCGCTTGCTCCTCGATCGCTGGGGCCACGGCGCCGGAGCCGACCCGCGCTCGTGGAAATGGAGCCGCTCCGCTGCGGCGCGCGCCGTGGAGCGCGCGTCCGGAGCGCTGGAGGGCGCGTGCGAGGGACCTCCCTGACCCGCGGATCCCGCGGTCCGACGCGTTGGCTTGCGGCCTCGCTCGCCACTCGCCCGACGACCGGCCGGCCCGGGACGCGGCGGCGGTTGGCGGCCGCATGGCGAGCGGCGCGCCGTTCGTGCTCGCGGTCCCGCGACGGGCATACGCCACGGCGGAGCCGACAACTCTGCATATAATCCCCGCGGCCGAGGCGCCGAACCCGGCGCCCCGTCCACCGTCAGAGCGAAAGGACGCGGCTCGTGGATCCCTCGTACGAGAACCTCGTGATCGATCGCGTCGGCACGGACGGTCGCATCGCGCGCATCACGTTGAACCGCCCCGAGAAGATGAACGCGCTCTCGCAGGAGCTGCTCTTCGAGTTCAGCGACGCGCTGCACGCGCTCGAGCCCGATGAGTCTGCGCGCGTGATCATCGTGCGGGGCGCCGGGCGCACCTTCAGCGCCGGATACGACCTCACGCCGCCGCAGCGCACGGGCGCGGACGCCATCGTGCGCCAGTTCCGCGGGGCGGACGAGCAGGGCCGCCCGCTGTGGGCGAACCGCCGCGGCGGCATCCAGCGCATCACCGACATCCACATGTACTTCTGGAACATGCAGAAGGTGACGATCGCGCAGATCCACGGCTACGCGATCGCGGGCGGGTGCGAGCTCGCGATGATGGCGGACATCGTGACCGCCGCCGAGGACGCGCGGCTCGGGCACCCCGGCCTGCGCTTCGGGGGCACGCGCACCTCGATGATCCTCCCGCTCGTGATCGGGATGCGGAAGGCGAAGGAGCTCTTCTACACCGGCGACAACATCACCGGGACGGAGGCGGCAGCGATCGGGATGGTGAACGCCGCGTGGCCGGTCGCCGAGCTCGAGGAGCGGACGATCGCGATGGCGGACCGCATCGCGAACCTCCCGGCAGACCACCTCGCGATGCTCAAAGTCCACCTCAACCGTTTCTACGAGAACATGGGCATCTACTCGTCGGTCCGTTCCTCGACCGACCTCGACGCGATCAGCACGAGCCAGTCGTACGGCTGGCAGGACAGGATGCGCGAGGGCGGCCTGAAGGAGGCGCTCGCCTGGCGCGACGGGCCCTACCAGGACTACCGGTCGGCGCCGCGGAACTAGCGCGGAGGCGGTCTCCTGATGCCCCACCCACCTACTGCCCGCTCGCGGCGGTGCCCCAGGGCTATCCGAGGCACAACCTCCCGCAGCGGCACGCGTTCACCCTCGTCGGCACCAGCCGGCTCTTCCTCTGCCACCAGATCACGGGCTTCGCGGAGGAGCACGCCTGCGAGCTCGTCCTCGAGGTCGACATCCCGGAACGACAACGCGAGACGCTCCTGCGCGATCGCGAGCGGAACGGCGCGACGCACATCCTCGGGAACCAGCAAGGGCGGGAGTTTACGCTCGCCAGCCTCGTGACCAGCAGCGTGGAGGGGTTCCGCGCCGACGCCTGGACGCACCTCAGCGAGGAGCGCTCGCCGCCCTGGGCGGCCGACCCGCAGTTCCGCGACATCGACGTCACGGGCCGGCGGGTCGTGCACTACCGCCGGCTGAACGCGACATCACCGCCCGCCGCCACGAGGGATACCTGCTGTTCGGACTCGGGGACGAGGCGCACATCTACCATTCGGTCCTCGCGGGGCTCGACGACGACCACGTCGCGACGCTGACCCCGACGCCTCCAACGCAAGAATGCGTTCTTGGTTACGCGTAGAACGACCGAAGAGCAGATGGATTTGGGGTGTCAAGTTTCCATTCAATGGCCAAGTCTTGGATCCGCGTCGACCCGCTCAGCCTGGCTCGCTCAGGTGGGCGACCGCGTTACGGATCCACTCGCCGCGCTGCCCGATCGCGACCGGCAGCGTGCTGAGCACACACAGTCGGGGCGTTACTCGAGGCACTAGCGCGCGGCGAAGCGGTTGTACGTCGGCGTGATCAAGACCTCGTTGAGCGTCACGTGCGGCGGCTGGCACGCGACGAACAGCACGAGCTCCCCGACGTCGTCGGACTTGAGGATGCGCGCGCGGTCCTCCGCGCTCACCGGCACCGGGTCGTGGTCGAGGATCGGCGTGTCCACCTCGCCCGGGCAGATCGCGGTCGCGCGGATGCCGTGGTTGCGTTCCTCGACGAGCAGGCTCGCGGTCATCGCGTTCATCGCGTGCTTCGCCGAGGTGTAGGCGGGGCCGGTGAGCGGGCTCACGCCCTTCGCGGCCATCGAGGAGATGTTGATGATCAGCCCGTCGCCCTGCTTGCGCATGACCGGCACGACCGCGTGGCAGCAGTAGAAGGCGCCGTTGAGGTCGATCGCGATCACCTGGTCCCACGCCTCCATCGAGACGTTCGACCAGTTCCGCTCCTGCACGTTCACGCCGGCGCTGAAGACGCCGATGTCGACGCGCCCGAAGCGCTCCACGATGCGGTCTACGCAGGCGGTGACGGCGGCGCGGTCGGCGACGTCGAGCGGCTCGACGACGGCCTCGTGGCCGGCCTTCGCGATCGCCTTCGCGACCGCCTCGAGCGGCTCACGCCGGCGCCCGGAGAGCACCACGCGGCAGCCGGCCGCAACGAGCTTCTTCGCCGACGACTCGCCGATGCCGGTCCCCGCGCCCGTGATCCAGGCGACCTTCCCCGTCAGATCCTGCATGCCCGCCCCGCATCCCTCCCGTGGTGCGCCCCGTCCGGGCGCATGCGCGCCGCTAGCTCCCCGCGGCCGCCCTCTCCACCGGCGCGCTCGCGCCGAGGACGAAGCCCTCGTACCCGTTCGCGACGACCTCGTCGCACCGCTCGCGGTACGCGTCCACGCCGCCCGCATAGGGCATGAAGACGCGCGGCTTCCCGGGGATGTTCGCGCCGAGGTACCACGAGTTCGCGAGCGGGAACATCGTCAGGTTCGCGATCTCGTTGACGTGCTGCACCCATGCCGCCTGCGCGACCGCGTCCGCCTCGATCCGCTCGACGCCGCGCTCGCGCACGTAGGCGACCGCGTCCGCGATCCACTCGACGTGCTGCTCGATCGAGACCGGCATGTTGCTGAGCACGGAGGGGCTGCCCGGTCCCGTGATCATGAAGAGGTTCGGGAAGCCCGCCGTCGCGAGCCCGAGGTAGGTCTTCGGGCCCTCCGCCCATGCCTCGCGCAGCGCCAGCCCCTCGCGGCCGCGGATGTCCATCTTCAGGAACGAGCCGGTCATCGCGTCGAAGCCCGTCGCGAAGACGATCACGTCGAGCTCGTACTCCGCGCCCTCGGTGCGGATCCCCTTCGCCGTGATCTCGACGATCGGCGCGTGGCGGATGTCGACGAGCGTGACGTTCGCGCGGTTGTAGGTCTCGAAGTAGTCGGTGTCGATCAGCGTGCGCTTCGACCCGAGCGGGTGGTCGGTCGGCACGAGCTTCTCGGCGGTCTCCGGGTCCTTCACGATCTCGCGGATCTTGCGGCGGATGAACTCCGAGGCCGTGTCGTTCGCGCGGCGGTCGAGGCCGACGTCCTTGAACGAGCCGTAGAGGAAGCGGAAGCCGCCGCGCTGCCACGAATCCTCGTAGATCGCCTCGCGCTCCTCGTCGTCGACCTCGAGCGCGGAGCGCTCGCTCACCTCGTACGGGAAGCCCGCGCGCGAGTGCTTCGACTGGTCCCAGATCGCGTCGTAGCGCGACTTCACGTCGTCGAGGAAGGCGCGGTCGACGGTGCCGTGGCGCGCCGGGATCGTGAACTGCGGCGTGCGCTGGAAGACCGTGAGGTGTTGTGCCTGGCGCGCGATCACCGGGATCGACTGCACGCCGCTCGAGCCGGTGCCGATCACGCCCACGCGCTTGCCGGTGAAGTCGACGCCCTCGTGCGGCCACTGGCCGGTGTGGTACCAGGAGCCCTCGAAGCGATCGAGGCCGGGGATGCTCGGGACCTGCGCGGCCGAGAGGCAGCCGATGGCGGTGATCAGGAAGCGCGCGCGCACGCGCTCGCCGGCGTCGGTCTCCACGTCCCAGCACCCGCTCGCCTCGTCGAAGCGGGCCGCGGTGACGCGCGTGCGGAAGTGGATGTTGCGGCGGAGGTCGAAGCGGTCGGCGACGTGGTTGAGGTAGCCCAGGATCTCGGGCTGCTCCGGGTACTTGCCGCTCCACTGCCACTCCTGCAGCAGCTCCCGGTCGAACGAGAAGCAGTAGACGTAGCTCTCGGAGTCGCAGCGCGCCCCGGGGTAGCGGTTCCAGTACCAGGTGCCGCCGACGCCGTCGCCAGCCTCGTAGACGCGCACGTCGAGCCCGAGCAGATCGCGCAGGCGGTGCAGCATGTAGAGGCCGGAGAACCCGGCGCCGATCACGAGGGCATCGAGCTCGGCGGTCGTCGCGGGGGTCGGGGTGGCGGTCATTTCAGTCCTCCGTCTGGTGGTGGCGGCCGCGCCGCGGTCTCGTTCGGCCGGGCGCGCGCTCGCCGTTCAGCCCTGCGCGGTCGGCGCCGCCGCGCGCGCGTGGCGCGCGAGCGAGGCGCGGATCGCCTTCACGATCTGCTGATAGCCGCGCTCGCTCCCGGGGAGCATGAGCAGCGCGAAGAAGCCGTGGATCTGCCCCTCGTAGCGCTGCAGCTCCACCGGGACCCCCGCCGCCTGCAGGCGCGCCGAGTAGGCCTCGCCCTCGTCGCGCAGCACGTCGTGCTCCGCGGTGAGCACGACCGCCGGGGGCAGCCCCGAGAGGTCGGCGGCGCGCAGCGGCGAGGCGTCGGGCTCCGCGCGGCGCGCCGGGTCGGGGACGTAGTGGTCCCAGAACCAGCGCATCGACTCCTTCGTGAGGAGCACCTGGTTCTCGGGCGCCGTGTACGACGGGCGCTCGAAGTCGGCGTCGGTGACCGGGTAGATGAGGATCTGCAGGGCGAGCGGCGGGCCGCCGCGGTCGCGCGCGCGTCGCGCCACGACCGCCGCGAGGTTGCCGCCGGCGCTGTCGCCGGCGAGGAAGAGCGGCACGCGCCGCCCGGCGATCGCCTCGAGGTGCTCCCACGTCCACGCGAGCGCGGCGTCCGCGTCGTCGACGGCGACCGGGTAGCGGTGCTCCGGCGCCAGTCGGTACTCGACGAGCACGACCGCGCACGAGGTGCGCTCCGCGAGCTTGCGCGCCGCGGTGTCGTACTCGTCGATCGAGCCGATCACCCAGCCGCCGCCGTGGATGTAGACGATGACGCCGCGCGGCGGCTCGATGGGGACGAGCACCCGCACGGGGACGGCCCCATCCGGACGCGCGACCGAGTGCCCCTCGACGCGCGCCATGCGCGGCGCGGGGCCGGCGAGCGCGGCGAGGCGGGCGCTCATCTCGCGCGCCTCGGCCGGGCTCACCTCGTGCAGGCGCGGGCCGCCCGCCTCCGCGAGCTGCTTCATGAGGCGCGCCGTGTGGACGTCGAGCGCCATCGAACCTCCCGTGCGCCGGGCCCGTCTGCCCAGTCTTCGTTGGGGGCCTATTACACCAGCCGCATCCGCCATGGTCCACGCGGGGGACGCGCGGGACCGAGCGCGGGGCCCGCTGACCTGCCCCCGGTATTCATACCACCTGCAGCGTGAGAGTTTCCGCGCATGGTCTTGCCCCCGGATCCTGATCCACCGGCAATGCGAGTTTTCGGGCACTCTCACCGAGGAGGGAGAGGCCCATGCCCAGGCGCCGGTACACGGAGGAACAGATCGGTTTCGCGCTGAGGCAGGCG
>VGNK01000045.1 GCA_016866055.1 Chloroflexota bacterium
GACGAAGCTCGATGCCGCGCGCGCGCGGCGTAGCGCGCCCTCCGCCGGCTGATCCGCACGCTCCGGCGCTCGCTCAACACCGAGCAGACGACTGGAACAGGGCAAGCTCTCCTCGCTTGCACGCTTCGTTCTTCAGCACCCTGCTAGTCTGCCGGTGGCGCCGCGTTCTGGCGACCCCAGGCGAGGCCCGGGCGCCCGCGCGGCGCGTCCTCCTCGTCCCCCTCCGCGCTCGGCTTCGGGGCGGACGGCGCACCGCCGTCCACCGCGACCGTCTCGTCGCGGGAGGGGAGCCGGCGGCCCTCGGTCGGGCCGAGGATGCGCAGCAGGTCGTCGCCCTCGAGCGTCTCGACCTCCACGAGCGCGCCCGCGAGCTCGTCGAGCTTGTCGCGGTGCGCCGCCAGCACGCGGCGGCAGCGGTCGTGTGCCTCGTCGACCAGCCGGCGCACCTCGTCGTCGATCTCCTCGGCGGTGCGCTCGGAGTAGTCACGCTGCTCGCTGATGTCGCGCCCGAGGAAGATCATCGAGTCGCGCTTCCCGAAGGTGCGCGGGCCGAGCCGATCGCTCATGCCCCACTGCGTCACCATGTCACGCGCGATCTGGGTGACCTTGCCGATGTCGTTGTGCGAGCCCGTGGTCATCTCGCCGAAGATGAGCTCCTCCGCGACATGGCCGCCCAGCGCGTAGACCATCATCGCCATGTAGTAGGAGCGCTGCTGCAGCCGCCGCTCCTCCTCGGGGAGCATGCGCGTGAAGCCGCCGGCCATCCCGCGCGCGACGATCGTCACCTTGAACGGCAGGTCGGCCTGCGGCGTGAAGTAGCCGGCGACCGTGTGCCCCGCCTCGTGGAACGCGACGATCTTCTTCTCCTCGGGCGTGATCACGCGCGACTTGCGCTCGGGGCCGGCGATCACGCGGTCGACGGCCTCGTTCATCTCGTTCATCCCGATCCGCTTCTTGTTGCGGCGGGCGGCGAGGATCGCGGCCTCGTTCACCAGGTTCGCGAGGTCGGCGCCTGAGAAGCCCGGGGTCTGCTTCGCGATCGTCTCAAGCGAGACGCCGGTGTCGAGCGGCTTCCCCTTGACGTGGACGTCGAGCACCGCGCGGCGGCCCTTCACGTCGGGGAGGTCGAGCGTGACATGGCGGTCGAAGCGGCCGGGTCGCAGGAGCGCCGGGTCGAGGATGTCCGGGCGGTTGGTGGCCGCGATGACGATCACGTTCGAGTTGCTGTCGAAGCCGTCCATCTCGACCAGGATCTGGTTGAGCGTCTGCTCGCGCTCGTCGTGCGAGCCACCGAGGCCGGCGCCGCGCTGGCGGCCGACCGCGTCGATCTCGTCCACGAAGACGATCGCGGGCGCGTTGCGCTTCGCCTGGTCGAAGAGGTCGCGCACGCGGCTGGCGCCGACGCCGACGAACATCTCGACGAACTCGGAGCCGGAGATCGAGAAGAAGGGCACCCCCGCCTCGCCGGAGACGGCCCGCGCCATCATCGTCTTGCCGGTGCCCGGGGGCCCGACGAGGAGCACGCCGTGCGGGATGCGCGCGCCGAGGGCAGCGAACTTCTCCGGGTACTTCAGGAATTCCACGACCTCCTGAAGCTCCTGCTTCGCCTCCTCCTGCCCGGCCACGTCCAGGAAGGTCACGGTCGGCTTCTGGCCGGCGAACATGCGCGCGCGGCTCTTGCCGAAGGCCATCGCCTGGTTATTGGCGCCACCTGCCTGCCGCATCATGAAGACGAGGATGGCCCCGAAGATGATGAGCGGCAGGAAGTTGAGGAGCAGGCCGAAGATGTTGCCGAAGTGGCTCGGCCCCTCGACGTTGATCTCGACGGCGTTGTTGCCGCGCCCCACCGGGACGTTATTGTCGCGGAGGATCTCCTCGAACGAGGAGGCGCTCTCCTTGCGGGAGCGGACGGGCTCCTGCTGCCCCTTCAGGTAGACGGTCAGGTTGTCGTCGGAGACCTTCACCCGTTCGACGTTACCTGCCTGCGCCTGCCCGATGACGTAGGAGAGGGCCACGTCGCGGGAGCCGGTCGCGGGGCGGAAGACCATCACGACGACCAGAACGACCGCCACCAGGATGAGCAGGTAGATGAACGAGTTACGCAGCCAGCGTGACCTCATGGACACATCCGTGTTCTGCAGGGTCTGGGAACGGCCGGGGCGACGGGCGCCATCGGGGGTGGTTCACCAGCCAGTCGATGCGAACGCGTCCGGTAGGTCGACCGGCCTCAGCCCGCGAGGTCAAGTGTAGCATCCGAGCCCGTGGCGGCCGCCGGGGCGCCCCCGTTCGATCGTCGGCCAGCCGCGGCGAGATCGACACCCCTGCCGCGAATCGCGCTTCGCGTGAAGGCCGTGGGCCGGGACGCCGACGTCGCCCGGACGGGCCGGCCGAAGGGTGGCGCCGCTCACCGCGCCGGCCGGGCAGGGGCCGTTCGTGGCGCCACGAGGAGCTAGTCGTCCTCCTCGTCCTCCTGGTCGACGTAGAGCTTGCCTCCCGAGGCCCAGTCCTCCACCGAGTACTCCGAGAAGAGAATGGTCGTCGCCTCCGGGGTGGTGTGCGCGATGTTGCAGATCGCGTCGGTGATGACGCGCACGAGCTCGCGCTTCTGGGCGGTCGAGCGGCCGGGAAGCATCTCGATGCGGACGATCGGCATGGGGGTCCTTTCACGCCGTGGGATCATAGGAGCGATCGGGTGCGCGGCTGTGGCGGCGACGAACGGCTCAGTTGCCCTCGCGAAATGTCGGTGTCTAGGATCAGCCATGGCAGCCACGATCCCGACGTCCGCGGTGCGCCCGAGCTGGCGGTTTGAGCGCCAGCTCAGGCGGGAGGGTGCGCACCGGGTCGCCGGGGTGGATGAGGTCGGACGGGGGCCGCTGGCGGGCCCCGTCGTAGCGGCTGCGGTCGTGATCCCTCACACTAGAGCGGGCTGGACCTCGCGGGCGCGCTGGATCACCAGCGTACGCGACTCCAAGGTCCTCTCGGCCGAGCAGCGAGAGCAGCTCGCCGCGATCATCCTCGAGCGGACGGAGTGGGGGATCGCCGCGGTGTCGGCGCAGGTCGTCGATCAGATCAACATCGCGCGGGCGACCCGTCTCGCGATGCTGCGGGCGGTGGAGGCGCTGCCGGTGCGCCCGGACGCGCTCATCCTTGACGGCCGCGAGCGCGTAGATCTGGCAGTGGAGCAGCGCTCGGTGGTCGACGGCGACGCGCTCTGCGTCTCGGTCGCTGCGGCGAGCATCATCGCGAAGGTGCACCGGGACGCGTTGATGCGCGGGCTCGACGAGCGGTTCCCGGGGTACGGGTTCGCGGAGAACAAGGGGTACGCGACGCGTTCGCACCGCGACGCGCTGCGGCGGCTCGGATACAGCAACGTGCACCGGCTCTCGTTCCAGACGGTGCGCTCTGCATTGGGGGCGATGACGCGATGAACGACCGGCGACGGCGTGTGGGCGACGCCGGGGAGCGCCTCGCCGCCGACTACCTCACGCGCCAGGGCTACCGCATCGTCGACCGCAACGTCCGGCGGCGGGAGGGCGAGATCGACCTCGTGGCGGTGGACAACGGCACGCTCGTCTTCGTCGAGGTGAAGCTCCGGCGCTCGGGCCGCGCGGGGACCGCGGTGCAGCAGATCTCGCCCGCGAAGCACGCGCGGCTGCTCGAGCTGGCCGAGGCGTACGCGGCCGACCACCCCGACCTGCCGAAGCAGCTGCGCATCGACGTCGTCGCCATCGACCTCACCGTGAGCGGGGAGGTCGGGAAGCTGCAGCACGTCCGGAGCGCGGTCGAGGGCTGAGCCCGAATCGGGCGTCCGAGGGTGCCGGCGGCCCGCCGCCGCCGCTAGACTGGGCCGCGCGATGCCGATCTACCAGTACGACTGCGCCGGATGCGGCCGCCGCGTCGACATCCTCTTCCGGAGCGTGAGCAAGGCCGCGAAGCCGTGCTGCCCCGAGTGCGGGAGCGCGAAGCTGAAGCGCGCCGTCTCCCAGGTCGCGCGCCTTCGCTCCGAGCGGGAGCGCGTGGAGTCGATCGACTTCGACCAGGAGATGGGGCACCTGCAGTCCGGGGACGAGTCGGGGTTCGCCCGCTGGGCCCGCCGGATGGGCCGGCAGTACGACGGCGAGCTCGGCTCGGAGTTCTCGCAGATCGCCGACAAGGCGGACGCCGGCGAGGACCCGATCGAGCGGGTCGATCCCGCGCACACGCTGCGCTGGCGCATCCAGAAGCGCCGCGAGGAGCTGAGCGGGCCGGCGTCCGGCGGGGACGCCGGCGACGCGGGCGGCCCCTGATGCCGATCTACGAGTACCGCTGCGAGGCATGCGGGAAGTTGACGAGCGTCCTCGTGCGCTCGGCGCGCACGGCGGAGACGCCGCGCTGCGAGCACTGTCGTTCGCGGAAGCTCAAGCGACTGATCTCGCGCGTGACGGGGGTGAAGAGCGAGCGGGACGTGCTCGACGAGTACGGGGCGCCCGCCGGCGGGGTGGCGGGTCCCGACGCGTACCGGGACCCGCGGCAGATCGGCCGCTGGGTGGAGAAGCGCTTCGAGGAGTACGGGATGGAGCTTCCGGGGGAGACGCGCGAGATGATCGACGCGGCGCGCGAGGGCGAGCTCCCCAAGCCGATCAAGGACCTCTAGGCTCGAACGCGCGCGAAAGGGCGCGTACGCGAGCGAACGGGCTCGTTCGCGGCGTGATGCCGCCAGGCGGAGCCGATGGTACGCTCCCGCGCGGCCCGGGGGCGGCGCCCGCCTCACGGGGGTGTTCAGGGAGGACCACGAACCGATGAACAGCCTGATCCTCGCGCTCGTCGCGGGCGTGATCGCCCTGCTCTTCGCGGCGATCACGACGCGGCGGGTGCTCTCCGAGGAGAGCGGTGACGAGACGATGGGGGCGATCGCGCGCGCCATCCAGAGCGGCGCGTCGGCCTTCCTCCGGCGGGAGTACACGTTCCTCGGGGGATTCGTCGCCGTCATGACGCTCGTGATCCTGCTGTTCGTGGACCTCGACGTCCTCGACCGCTTCGGGGAGGCCTCCGGCCAGCTGACTGACCTGCCGCGCATGGCGATCGCCTACCTGCTCGGGGCGGTCGCGTCGGCGTCGTCCGGCTACGCGGGGATGTTCGTCGCGGTGCGGGCGAACGTGCGCACGGCGGCGAAGGCGCGCACGGGGCTGAACCCGGCGCTGCGCGTCGCCTTCTCCTCCGGCTCAGTCATGGGCATGACCGTCGTCGGGATCTCGATCTTCTTCCTGGCCCTGCTCTACCTGCTCTTCGAGGACGTGCAGCCCCTGACCGGGTTCGCGTTCGGCGCCTCTTCGATCGCGCTGTTCGCGCGCGTGGGCGGCGGCATCTACACGAAGGCCGCGGACGTGGGCGCCGACCTCGTCGGCAAGGTCGAGGCGGGCATCCCCGAGGACGACCCGCGTAACCCCGCGACGATCGCGGACAACGTCGGCGACAACGTCGGCGACGTGGCGGGCATGGGCGCGGACCTCTTCGAGTCGTACACGGGCTCCGTGGTGGCGACGATGTCGCTCGCGACGCTCGCCGTCGTGGGCGCCGGCGCGAACGCGGTCTTCCCGGAGTCGGCGATCGCGGAGTTCTCGGCGAACGCCTTCGTGCTGCCGCTCCTGATCATGGCGATCGGGATCGGGGCGTCGCTCATCGGCTCGCTCCTGGTGCGCACCGGGGAGCAGGCGTCGATGGGGAGGCTGCTCTGGGCGCTGCGGACGGGCATCTTCTCGGCCGGCGGGCTCGTGCTCGTCGGCACCGCGGTCGCGATCGTCATGCTCGACCTCGAGTTCAAGCTCTTCTGGACGGTGCTGATCGGGCTCGTGGCGGGCCAGGTGATCGGAACCGCGACTGAGTACTACACGGCGTACGAATTCTCGCCGACGAAGCGGCTTGCCGAGCAGGCGCTGACCGGCACCGGCACGCTCGTGATCGGCGGGCTCGGGCTGGGGATGCTCTCGACGGCGATCCCGCTGCTCGCGATCGCGGTGGCGATCTTCGCGACGTACCAGCTGGCGGGGCTGTATGGGGTCGCGCTTGCGGCCGTCGGGATGCTCTCGACGCTCGGCGTGACGCTCGCAAGCGACGCGTACGGCCCGGTGGCGGACAACGCCGGCGGGATCGCCGAGCAGGCGCACCTGCCGCCCGAGGTGCGGCAGCGGACGGACGCGCTCGACTCGCTGGGGAACACCACCGCCGCGACGGGGAAGGGATTCGCCATCGGGTCGGCGGTGCTCACGGCGATGGCGCTGATGGTCACGTACACCCAGATCGTGAATCAGCGGACCGAGACCACCTTCGTGCTCGACGTGCTGCAGGTCGAGGTGCTGATCGGCATCCTGATCGGCGCGCTGATGCCGTTCGTCTTTGCGGCGCTGACGATGGGTGCGGTCGGGCGCGCGGCGATGGCGATGGTGAACGAGGTGCGCCGCCAGTTCCGCGAGCACCCCGGGATCATGGACGGCAGCGAGCAGCCGGACCCGGCGCGCGCGGTCGCGATCGCGACGACCGGCGCGATCCGGGAGATGATCGTGCCGGGCCTGCTCGCGGTGGTGGCGCCGGTCGCGGTCGGCGTGGGCGGCGGAGCCGAGGCGCTCGGCGGGCTGCTGGTCGGCTCGATCGCAACGGGCGCGCTGCTCGCGCTGATGATGGCGAACGCCGGCGGGGCCTGGGACAACGCGAAGAAGTTCATCGAGACGGGCAAGCACGGCGGCAAGGGCTCCGAGGCGCACAAGGCGGCGGTGGTGGGCGACACCGTCGGGGACCCGTTCAAGGACACGTCCGGCCCGGCGCTGAACATCCTGCTGAAGCTGATGGCGATCGTGGCCGTCGTCTTCGGGCCGCTCTTCCTCTAGCGGCGCGCGCGGGGCGGCGCACGGCGAACGACGCGAGGCCGGTCTCCCCGCAGGGCCGGCCTCGTCGATTCCGGCCGGCGCGCGGCGCGGCGCAACTCGGGCGGGGGCAGCCCGGCGCGGCACGTGGTGTCGGCTCGCGCCAATCCCAACCCCGCGCCGCTTCAGTCGTCCGGGTCGAAGCCGAGCGTGGCGCGGGTGTGGGCGAGGAAGGGGTTCATGCGCCGCTCGTCGCCGATCGTCGTCGCGGGCCCGTGCCCGGGGTAGACGACCGTCTCGTCGGGGAGCGTGAGCAGGTGCTGGCGGATCGACCGGATCAGCGCACGCCCGTCCGAGCCGGGGAAGTCGAAGCGGCCGATCGAGCCCTGGAAGAGCACGTCGCCCGTGAACACGGCGCCCTCGCCCGCGAAGCAGAGGCTCCCGGGGGTGTGCCCGGGGCAGTGGAGCGCGCGGAAGGCGTGGGCTCCGACCTGCACGACCTCGCCGTGCTCGAGGAGGCGGTCGGGGGCCCGCGGCGGGGTGACGGGGCGGCCGTACCAGGCCGGGGCGGAGGGGGCACCGGCGGCGATCTGCGGGTAGTCCAGCGGGTGCATGAGGAACTCGGCCTCGGGAAGCGCCTTCAGGAGCTCATGGAGGCCGCCGGTGTGGTCGAGGTGGTGGTGGGTGGCGGTGACGGCGACCACCCGGAAGTCGCGCCGGTGGAACTCCGCGAGGAGCGCCACCACCTGGTCGCCCGGGTCGATCACGAGCACCTCGCGGGTGCGCTCGTCGCCGACGGCGAAGCAGTTCGCCTGGATGCGGCCGACCACGAAGCCCTCGAGGATCACGGGCGGCCGCCTTCCGGTGTCGGGGGATTCTCCGGGGCGGACGCCGGGGGCGCAACCCGGCCTGCCGCCGGGGCGCCCGATCCGGGCGACTCGGATCGACCCTCTCGGCTCGGCCGGCGGGGCCTCGGCTGGGCGCCGCCAGGGCGACTCCAGAAGGGGGCCGCTTCTGCCGAAGATCGGGGGGCGGGGACGCTCCGCGCGCGAGGGCAGGAGGCCCCGGGGGAACCGGCAGGCGGTGGTGGTGGAGGCGGTGGCATGGCGAACGGCTGGCGCGCGGGACCGGTCGTCGACGACATCCTGCGTGCGGGCTACCCGTCCCCGTCGCACGGCGGGCGGGGGGGAGCTCGAGCCGGCCCGTCGTGTCGACCTCCTCGCGTACTTCAGCGGAGCCTTCGACCTCGCCGAATCGCAGCCCATCGGCCACGCCTGCCGGGTCGCGAAGATCGCCCTGGGGATCGAGCGCGAGCTGAAGCTCGCGCCTGTGGCGCGTCGCCGCGTGATCAACGCGGCGCTGCTGCACGACGCCGGCGTCTCGATCCGCACCACGAGCGGCCACCTCGGGGGCGGCGCGTGGGTCGCCGAGCGTTTCGGGCTCGATGCCGGGGTGAAGTCCGCCATCCGGGCCACCCACGAACGGTGGGACGGCAAGGGCCGCCCCGCCGGGATCGCCGGCGACGCGATCCCCATCGATGCACTCGTACTGGGGGCGGCGCACTGGGCGAGCGACCACGTGGAGGAGCCGGCGAACCCGTTGCGCGCCCGCGCGCAGCTGCAGCGCGCCTGCCCGGACGAGGTGGAGGCGATCGCCGGCCCGCGCGTGACGTCCGAGATGTGCGCGGTGCTGCGCGACGACGGCATCTGGATCGCGCTGTGGACGGCGGAGCTGCCGGTGGTGGTGGTGGCGGCCGGTTCCGGCGAGGGGAGGCCGTCGCACCGCAAGGTGGAGCGCGCCGCCGCGGCGATGGGCGATGTGAACGACGCTGCGGTCCGCGAGCCGGGTCGATCGCACCGCGTCGCGTCGCTGGCCGGCGCGATGGCCTCTGCGCTCGGCTTCCTGGCCGGCTACACGCGCGCGGTCACGATCGCCGGGTACCTGATCGACGTCGGGCAGCTCGGCGCGCCGCGGCACATCACGGAGCAGCCGTCGATCCTGAGCGTCGACGAGATGGAGCAGATGCGCCGACACCCCGGGCTCGGGTCGCGCATGCTCGCGACGGCGCCGGGGCTCGGGGAGATCCCGGCGTGGGTCGAGGCGCACCACGAGCGCCCGGACGGTCGCGGCTACCCCGGGATGCTCACGGGCGAGGAGGTGCCGGTGACGCCGCGCATCCTCGCGGTGGCCGACGCCTACTGCGCGCTGCGGGCCGACCGGCCGTACCGGAGCGCGCTCTCGCGTTCCGAGGCGCTCTCGCTCGTGCGGGCGGGCGCCGGCGGGCAGTTCGACGCGGCGGTCGTGGGGGCGCTTACGCCGGCGGCCGACGCGTGTGAGGCGCGCTGGGTGCGCGAGCGGCGCGTGGTGCAGGTCCCGCGCCGGCAGGTCGTGCAGAAGTGGTTGCGCCGGCGCGCGTAGCCCTCGGCAGTGGGGGCGGCTAGATCCGCTCGAAGCGGCTGATCTTCAGCACGAAGACGATCGCCCCGCCGACGCGCACCTCGACGGGCTCGGCGCTGAAGCTCCCGTCGCCGAGGAATGGCAGCGTCTGCACCGGCACGAACTCCTTGCGCGCGTGGCAGACCTCGTTCACCACCGCGAGCAACTCATCGACGCGGTCGTCGGTGACGCCGCTGAAGATCGTGACGTTGCCGCGCCGCAGGAAGCCCCCGGTCGAGCCGATCTTGGTGGCTGGGAAGTCGCGCTCGACGAGCCGCTCCATGAGGCGGTCGGCGTCGCTGTCGGCGACGACCATCATGCAGAGCTTGGTGGGGTCGCCCGACTGGCTAGCCATCGCGCCGGGCCCCCGGCGCGCCGGCCGGCTGCCGCGCGGCGTACGCGGAGACGAACACCGCGGCCGTCACGCCGATCGCGACGCCGAGCAGCAGCAGCGCGAGCTTCCCCATCCCTCGTCCTCCGCGCCTCGGGCCGCGCGCGCCCGGGGCGCGCTCCTGGGCCTCACGGGCGCGAGCATAGTACGCGCGCGGCCGCGACGGGGGAGCCGCGGTCGACGCACGGCTCGCCTTGAGAGCGCCGGGGGCCGATGCTACGCTCATCGTTCCGAACGATTCCCCGCGCCATCTCGCGTACCCAGGGAGAGCACGTGACCCAGAGCGACGCGCCGGCCTCAGAGATGAAGGCCGACCTGGAGACGATGACGTCGCTCGCGAAGCGCCGCGGATTCGTCTTCCCCTCCTCCGAGATCTACGGCGGTTTCGAGGCGACCTACGACTACGGTCCGCTCGGCGTCGCGATGCGCCGCAACATCCGCGACCTCTGGTGGCGCTCGATGGTGCAGGAGCGCGCCGACGTCGTCGGGATCGAGGCCGCGATCATCACCTCGCCCCGCGTCTGGGCGGCGTCCGGGCACGTGGCGACCTTCCACGATCCGATGGTGGACTGCTTGGAGTGCCGCTCCCGGCTGCGCGCCGATCACGTGGTCGACAACACCTGCCCCGAGTGCGGGACCGTCGGTCGCTTCACGGACCCGCGCAACTTCCACCTGATGCTGCGCACGAGCGTCGGCCCCGTCGAGGACGAGGGCTCGCTCGCCTACCTGCGCCCGGAGACGGCGCAGGGAATGTTCGTCAACTTCGACAACGTGCAGCAGACGATGCGCCGGCGGCTGCCGTTCGGCATCGCGCAGATCGGGAAGTCGTTCCGCAACGAGATCACGGTGAAGCAGTTCATCTTCCGGACGCGCGAGTTCGAGCAGATGGAGATGGAGTATTTCTGCCGCCCCGAGGAGTCGCTGCGCTGGCACGACTACTGGAAGCGCGAGCGGCTGCGCTGGCACTACTCGCTCGGGATCCGCCCGCAGCACCTGCGCCTGCGCGACCACACCTCCGAGGAGCTCTCGCACTACTCGAGCGCGACCTCCGACGTCGAGGTGCACTACCCCTGGGGGTGGGGCGAGCTGGAGGGCGTCGCGCACCGCGGCGACTTCGACCTCACGCAGCACACCACGTTCTCCGGCAAGACGCTCGACTACTTCGACCCGGATACCAACGAGCACGTGGTCCCACACGTGATCGAGCCCGCGGTCGGCGTGGACCGCACCATGCTCACGTTGATGATGGACGCCTACGACGAGGAACGCCTCGAGGGCGGCGACACGCGCACGGTGCTGCGGTTCGCGCCCGAGATCGCGCCGGTGGCCGTGGCGATCCTCCCGCTCTCCCGCAACGAGAAGCTTGTGCCGCCGGCGCGCAAGGTCTGGGATCTGCTTCGCCCGCACTTCCGCACGCAGTACGACGACGCGCAGTCGATCGGCCGCCGCTACAGGCGTCAGGACGAGATCGGCACACCGCTCTGCGTGACGGTGGACTTCGAGACGCTCGACGACGAGGCGGTCACGATCCGCGATCGCGACACGATGACGCAGATCCGGGTGCCGCTCACGGGGCTCGCCGATGCGCTGCACACGCGGCTCGAGGAGCTGCGGCCGCGCGTCCCATCGCTGGATGAGATCGAGGTCTGACGCTGAACGCCAGACGTCCGCGGCTGCGCCTGCTGCATACCTCCGACGTCCACCTCGGGGCGTACGACTCCGGGGCGATCGAGCTGCGCGACCGGCTCCACGACACGTTTCGACGCGTGATCGACGTCGGCCGGCGGGAGCGGGTCGACATGATGGTGATCGCCGGCGACTTCTTCGATCACGCGCGGGTGCGCCAGGAGACGCTCGACTTCGCGGTGGAGCAGCTGGCGCGGCTCGAGCGACCGGTCGTGATCGCGCCCGGAAACCACGATCACGTGGGCCCGGGGTCGATCTACGACCGGATCGACTTCGAGGCGCGAGCCCCCGGCGTGCGGGTCATCCGCGTCCCCGAAGGCGAGAGCATCGCGGTGGACGGCTTGCCGGTCGAGGTGTGGGGACGCGCGCACACCGAACAGGACCCGGCGTTCGCGCCGTTCCGCAACCCACCGCCTCGCGGGGAGGCGCCGTGGCAGATCGGCGCCGGCCACGGGCACTTCCTGCATCCGCGGGCGCTGATGCACCACTCCTTCCACATCCGCAAGGAACACCTGGCGGCGACCGCGCGCGACTACGTGGCGCTCGGCCACTGGGAGCAGCTCACGCGCGTCGAGGCCGGCGAGCGCACGGTGGCCGCCTACTCCGGGGCGCCGGAGGCGCTCGGGTTCACCCGCAGCATCGGTGGGCGCGTGCTGATCGTGGACTTCTTCGAGGACGGCCGGGTGCGGCTGACGGCGGAGTCGGTCGAGGAGGCGCCGCCGATCGCGCACGACGATCTCCCGTACCTCGAGGGCATCCCGCCCGAGACCGGCTAGCCCACGAAACGGCGGCGCCGTGGTCGGCGGTCTGGCAATCCGCGACGCGACGGTCGACGACGCGGGCGTCGTCGGTGAGATCCACGTGCGCGCGCACCGGTTCGCCTACCGCGGCGTCGCGCCCGACGCCTACCTGGACGCGCTCGACCCGGGACGACGGGGCAACGAGTGGCGTTGGTACCTCGTCGCGCCGCCGCCGGCGCTGCGCCTCTGGATCGCGGAGCGCGACGGGAGCGCGATCGGCTTCTGCGGGGTCGAGGCCCCGTCTCCGGAGGAGGCCGCTGCGCTCCCCGAGCGCACCGCGGTGCTGCGCTGGATCCACCTGCGGCCGGAGCACGTCGGGACCGGCGCCGGGCGTCGGCTGATGGCGCACGCGGTGGCTGCGATGCGCGCCGAAGGCTACCGCCACGCCGTGCTCTGGGTGCTCGCGGGGAACGCGCGCGCCCGGCGCTTCTACGCGGCGGCGGGTTGGGCGCACGACGGCGTGTCGCGGCCGCGCGCCTTCCGCGCGGGCGCGAGGGAGTTGACGGTCGAGGAGTTGCGCTACGCGCGCTCGCTCGCCGACCCGGGGCCCGTGCCGTAGCGGGCGACCTCGCGGTCCAGGTCGAGCGGCTGCACGACGGCGCGGCGGTCGTACTCGCCCCACCGCGCGCGCGGGACCATCCACATCACCTCGAACTCGTTGCGGTCGGGGTCGCGGCCGTACAGCGACTTGGTCGCGCCGTGGTCGCTCATGCCGCCGAGCGCGTCCAGCTCGGCGAGGACGGTGGCGGCGCGCGCGAGGTCATCGATCGTGGGGACCTCTCCCTCGCGAGGTGGTAGAGGCCGGTGGCGCCGCGCGGCGGGCTCGGCGCCTGCGGTCCGACGGCGATCAGCCCGAGGTCGTGGTGGTTCTCGGACCCGGCGGCACGCAGGAACGCCATCCGCCCGAACTCGCGCGCGATCTCCTCGAAGCCGAACGCGCGACGGTAGAAGTCGACGGCGCGTTCGAGGTTGCGCACGTAGAGGACGGCGTGGTTGAGGCGCGCGACGGAGATCGGCGCGGCCAGCGCGGGCGCTCCCTTCGCTGCGTCAGGCGAGCCGCGATCGTATCGCGAAGGCCGGCGCGCTTGCCCGGGGTGACGGCCCGCGGAATGCGACGAGGCGCCCGCGTGGGCGCCTCGTGGTGAGCGGAGCCGGGCTCGCGACGCTAGGCGGGGATCTTCGCGCGCGCGGCTTCCTTGTCCTGGTACCAGAGCACGTTGATCTCGTAGAAGACCTTCTGGTCCTCGGGGACGTCGTCCTCGGCGAAGATCGCCGAGACGGGGCACGCGGGCTCGCACGCGCCGCAGTCGATGCACTCATCCGGGTCGATGTAGAGCAGCTTGTCGACGCCCTCCTCGAAGTGGATGCAGTCCACCGGGCAGACGTCCACGCACGACTGGTCGGTGACGTCGATGCACGGCTGCGTGATCACGTAGGTCATATCCGGGAGATTCCCTTCCGGCACGGCTCCTGTGGCCACCCCGCGTCGCATCGATCGCGGCCGTCCCTGCGGGGCGGCCCGATTCTAGGGAGGGGCCGCACTGGGGACAAGCAACCGGGAGTCGGCGACGAGACGCGGCGCGCGCGCGGCGTCAGGACCGGCGCGACCGGAAGCGCCACCACGGACGGCGGGCCGCGTTCCCGTCCGCGGGGGTCGCGCTGCCGGCGCTTGCCCGCGCGACCGCCTGCTGCGCCCCCGCAATCGCGGGACCCAGGCGCCGGTGCAGCATCACCGCGTGCGCGACGATGTCCAGCGCGACGCCCGGCTCCTCGGCACTCTCGGGGTAGAGGAAGTGCATCGCGTCGACGAAGCGGGGAACCGCGGAGCGCCCCTCGGCGATGCCGAACTGCTTGAGCTCGTTCGTGACGCCGAGCAGGGCCTCGCCGAGCCGCACGAGCTGGTACGGCGAGAGGTCGAACTCGACAACGGCCTGGTTGAGGCGGGGCAGCACCTCGTCGTGCACGTGCCGCAGGCCGAGGTCGTGCTTCTGCGGCGCGTCGCGGTTGACCTCGGAGCCGGGCCGGCCCAGGTGGTAGACGGTCGCGAGGTAGGCGATGCGGGCGTCCTCGTTGCGGAGCTGCATGAGCGTCATGCAGATAGCGTAGCGCAGGGACGCCGGCGGTCCGGCGGCGGCCGTTCGCGACTCCAGGCTCATCGCGCGTGCCGCGGAGCGGCGGTCCGGCGCGGCGCGGGCCGAGGCGGCGCGGAGGCACGGGCCGGACGCTCGGCGGTGGAGGCCGCCCGCGGTCGCCGGCCGGCCGGGTGGTCACGTCAGCGCCA
>VGNK01000046.1 GCA_016866055.1 Chloroflexota bacterium
CGTTCGACGAGGTGACGGCGGACCTCGCGCCCGGGGCCGCGCTCGAGCGCGCCGCGCCCGGGCTGGCGCGGCTGCGCGCCGTACGCGACGCGATCGGCCCCGGGGTCGCGCTGCTCGTCGACTGTCACAGCCGGTTCCCGTTCGAGGCGGCGCTGCGCATCGCGCCCGCGCTGCGCGAGCTGGCGGTCGGCTGGTACGAGGAGCCGCTCGACCCGCTCACCGACGCGCCGGCGCTCGCGCGGGTCGCTGCGGAGGCGGGGCTGTGGATGGCGGGCGGCGAGATGGGCTACGGCGCGGAGCGCCTGGCGGCGATCGCCCGCGAGGCGCGGCTCGACGTCGTCATGCCGGACGGCCGCTACTGCGGCGGAGTGCGCGAGCTCGTGCGCGTGGAGTCGGTCGCGCGCGCCGCCGGCGTGCGCTGGTCGCCGCACAGCCCGGGGAGCCCGGTGAACCAGCTCGCGAGCGCGCACGGCTGCGCGGTCGTGCCGGAGCCGCTGCCACTCGAGTACGCGTGGGGCGAGGTCCCGTGGCGCGCCGCGCTGCTGGACCCGCCCGAGCGCGTGGAGCGCGGCGAGCTCGTGCTGCCCGCGGGCCCGGGACTCGGCGCGAGGCTGAACGCGGGGACCGTGCGGCAGCATGGGCGGTCCTGGTTCGTGGGCGAGCGGGGGGCGTCAGCCCCCTGAGCGTCGCGCGAATGCCCGGCGCGCGCTCGCCCGCCGCTCGCCCGCAGGCCGCGAGCGCCTACACGAACACGTAGTCGGCGGCGTTCACCTCGCGGGTCTGCGCCCAGTACTCGAACAGCGACCCCGGCCAGTTCTGCGCCGAGCGGCCCTTCTCGTTGCGGTACCACGAGTTGACGGTCGCCACGCCCCACACCATGCGGCGGTTCTCGGCGTCGATGCGCTCGTTGTACGCGTCGTGTGCCTCCGCGCGCGGGTGCATCGCGCGGCCGGCCCCGGCGAGCAGCAGCCGCAGGCAGCCGCGCACGTACTGCACCTCGCACTCCGAGAAGGAGATGATGCTGCGGCCGGCCACCCGCATCGGCGTGAGGAAGCGCGAGGCCTGGAAGCCCGTGCCGTGGATGATCGCGTCGACCGCGTGCGCGCGGCCGTCGCGCGTGTCGACGCCGCGCGGCGTGATCTCGCGGATGCCCTCGGTGATCACTCGACGTGATCGCGCTCGAGCCTACGCGCCCAGATCCCGTTGTCGAGCACGGTGTGCTTCGCCGCCGGCGGGTAGGCCGGTACGACCTTCTCGAGCAGGTCGGGCCGGTCGGCGAACTGCTGCTCCAGATACCCGTCATGAGCGCCCGGAACTGATCGTTCGCCGAGCTCACGGATCGCCCATCGCCGTTCCAGTCGGGGTCGACGCGCGCCGCGGGGAGCAGCCCCTCGGCGGTCGTCCAGAACAGCCAGAAGCGGAACCAGTGCGCGTAGTGCGGCACGTGCGCGAAGAGCCAGCGCTGCCCCTCGGGGATCTCGTCGCGGTCGTGCGGGACGTTCGCGAGCCACGGTGGCGTGCGCTGGAAGATCTTCAGCTCGGCGACGTCGTCCGCGATCGCCGGCGCGAACTGCACGGCGCTCGCCCCGGTGCCGAGCACCGCGACGCGCTTGCCGCGCAGGTCGCCGCCGTGATCCCAGCGCGCCGAGTGGAACGACGGCCCCTCGAACGCCTGCATCCCCGGGATGTCCGGCATCTTCCGCCGGTTGAGCTGGCCCACCGCCGAGATCACTGCTTGTGCCTCGAGCGTCTCCTCGCGGTCGCCGGCGTCGCCCACGCGCAGCGACCAGAGCACGCGCTCCTCGTCGAAGCGCGCCGAGGCGACCTCCGTGCGGAAGCGCACGTGCTCGCGTACGCCGTACTGATCGGCGCACTCGCGGAAGTCGTCGAGCAGCACGTCGCGGGTCGAGGAGTGGGTGGGCCGGTCGACGCGCTGCGCGAACGAGTAGGAGTAGAAGGTGTTCGAGACGTCGACGCGCGCGCCGGGGTAGCCGTTCTCGAGCCAGGCGCCGCCGACGTCCTCGTTCTTCTCGAGGATCGTGAACGGCACGCCGGCCTGCTTGAGTCGGATGCCGGCGAGGATGCCCGACATGCCGGCGCCGATGATCGCGGCGCGGCAGTCGACCGCGGGGTCCTTGCGTCAGGCGGGGGCGCGGGGGTCCTCGTCGAAGGGGGCGAGCTCCTCGAGGAGGAGCGGGAGGTACTCGTGGGCCGCCTCGGCGCCGGTCGTCCGCTGCATGAGGCGCATGAGCGCCTCGCCGGAGGCGCGCGCCGTGGAGGAGGACGGCGCATCGCGAAGGCGGCGCAGCGCCTCGAGCGCGAGCGCGCGGGCGGTCGCCTGCTGCTCGCGCGAGAGCCCGCCCTGCGGCGGCGGCGGCGACGCGTGGGCGCAGGTCGTCGCGCAGCAGCGACAGGTCGCCCGTCGCCTGCGGGAGCGCGGGGAGCAGCGACGGGAGGTGGCAGTGATCGAGCGCCTCGCGCAGCCGCTCGTCGGCGGCTGCGATCGGGGCGGTGGAACGGGCGATGGGCATGCGCACCTCCGGGAGCGCCCGCGAGTGATCCGCACCCACGCGACGTGACGAGCGTCACGCGCGGCGGGGACGGCGGGCACAGGATCCCAGCGCGCCGCGGGCATGCGCCCGCGGGTGCGGCGTGCGGGGCATGAACGTGATGCGGCGAGCGGCGGGTGCCGCTCGCTACCCGCCCCCGATCGGCGGCACGAGGTAGATCTCGGCGTCCGGCCGCACGGGCGTCACGAGCCCGCTCCCCTCGAGGATCGAGCCGTCGATCGCGACGGCGATGTCCGGGCGCAGCCGCCCGTCGGCGACGATGCGCGCGGTGAGATCGGGGCACTCCCGCTCGAGCGCGGCGAAGACCTGCCGGAGCGTCTCGCCCTCGACGGCGAACCGCTCCCGCCCGCCGGACAGGGATCGCAGCGCCGCCGGAACGTGCACGACCGGCATCGCCGCCCCTCCCGTGCGCGGCCGCGGTGCGCCCGCGGGCTACGAGCCCGCGGGCAGCAGCTCCTCGAGCAGCACACGCGGCGAGGCCGGCAGCCGCCGCACGCGCACGCCGATCGCGTCCGAGATCGCGTTCGCGATCGCCCCGAGCGGCGGCACGATCGGCACCTCGCCCACGCCGCGCACCCCGAACGGGTGGCCGGGGTTCGGCACCTCGACGAGCACGCACTCGATCATCGGGAGGTCGTTCGCCACCGGCATGCGGTAGTCGAGGAAGCTCGAGTTCAGCATCACGCCGGCGTCGTTGTAGATGTACTCCTCGTTCAGCGCCATCCCGACGCCCTGCGCGACGCCGCCCTGGATCTGCCCTTCGACGTACGACGGGTGGATCGCCTTGCCGACGTCCTGGATCGCCGTGTAGCGCAGGATCTCCACCTTGCCGGTGTCGCGGTCGACCTCGACGTCGACGATGTGCGCGCCGAAGCACGCGCCGATCTTGCCGACCGTCGTCGCGACGATGTCGGCCTGGCCCTGGATGTTGCCGCCGGTGCCGGGGAGCCGCCGCGCCGCCTCCTTGAACGTCATCGTCGTCCCGTCCGGACCGCGCAGCACGGCGCCGTCCGGGTCGTAGGTGACCTGCGAGCGGTCGACCTCCCAGATCCTCGCCACGCGCCGCTCGAGCTGGTCGCGCACGTCGAGCGCGGCCTGGTAGACCGCCCAGCCGGTCGCGAAGGTCGTGCGGCTGCCGCCGGTGTTGCCGGTGAAGCCGATCGAGTCGGTGTCGCCCACGAGCGAGTTGATGTCCTCGTAGGGGAGCCCGAGCGTCTCCGCGAACTGCATCGCGAGCGCGGCGCGCTGGCCGCCGATGTCGACGGAGCCCGTGACGAGCGTGACGGTGCCGTCGGCGTGCACGTTCGCGTACGCGGACGACTCGCCGCCGCCGTTCTGCCAGAAGCCGAGCGCGATGCCGCGGCCGCGGCTCACGCCGGTGATCTCGGAGCGGTAATGCGGGTGGTTGAGCGCGGCGGTCATCACCTCGAGCGCGCCGATCGAGCCGTGGACGGCGCCGTCGGTGCGCGGCGAGCCCTCGTGCGCCGAGTTCTTGAGGCGCAGCTCGAGCGGGTCCATCTCGAGCGTGTCGGCGAGCTCGTCGAGCGCGGACTCCACCGCGAACTCCGAGGCGGGCGCGCCGGGGGCGCGGTAGGCGGCGGTCTTCGGGCGGTTGAGGCAGACGTCGAGCCCGACGACGCGCTGGTGCGGGATGTGGTACGGGCCGAGCGCGCAGCGCGCGCCGCCCGCGACCGGCGAGCCGGGGTAGGCGCCGGCCTCGTACTCGAGGCGGATGTCCGCGGCGAGGATCGTCCCGTCGCGCGTCGCGCCGAGCTTCACCCACGAGCGGGTACCCGA
Source organism: Chloroflexota bacterium (assembly GCA_016866055.1). GTDB lineage: Bacteria > Chloroflexota > Dehalococcoidia > UBA2979 > UBA2979 > VGNK01. Next base: position 4,368 of record VGNK01000046.1, read on the forward strand.
GGTAGGGCCGGTCGCCTCGAGCACCTCGGTGCGGTTCATCGTGATCTGCACCGGGCGCCCGCTCTTCTTCGAGAGCAGCACGGCGAGCGGCTCGAGGTAGATCACGTTCTTCGCGCCGAAGCCGCCGCCGATCTCCGCGGGGATCACGCGGATGTCGCGCAGCGGGATGCGCAGCACGCGCGAGACGCCCGAGCGCACGCCGAAGGCGCCCTGCGTGCTCGTCCAGATCGTGATCTTGCCGTCGCGGTTCCACTGCGCGGTGCCGTTGTGGGGCTCGATGTAGCCCTGGTGCGCCATCGCGGTCTCGTACTCGTGCTCGAGCACGACCTCCGCGTCGCGGAAGCCCTGCTCGACGTCGCCGACGGTGAGCTCGAGCCGGCGCGCGATGTTCGACGAGCGGCCGTCGACGGGCTCGAAGAGACCGGGGATGTCGGCGGCGAAGCCGTCATCGTGGAGGACGGGAGCGGAGGGGAGGAGCGCGTCGTCCAGCGAGGTCACCGGCGGCAGCACCTCGTACTCGACGTCGATCAGCGCGAGCGCGTCCTCGGCGGTGTGGATGTCGGAGGCGCAGAGCGCCGCGACGGGGTGCCCCTTGAAGAGCACCTTGCGGCGCGCGAGCAGCCGCTCGTTCTCCCAGCGCGAGGGCATCGGGCCGCGGATCGTCTCCATCACCGGCTCAGCGGGGAGCGGGATGTCGTCGTGGGTGATCACGGCGAAGACGCCCGGGTGGGCGAGCGCGCGCGAGACGTCGATCTTCCTGATGATCGCGTGGGCGTGCGGGCTGCGCAGCACGCGCCCGGCGAGGAGCCCGGGGAGGCGTACATCAGCGCCGTAGATCGCCCGGCCCGTGACCTTGTCGACGCCGTCCGGCCGGACGGGGCGGGTGCCGATGACCTTCGGCTTCTCGGTCGTCGTCATGATGCGATGCCCCCCCTCGACCCCTGCGCACCCGGCCGGGCCGGGCGCCCGAGCATCATACAGATTGAAGCGCGCGCGCCCGATCGGCCCGTGGTGGGTCGGGGAGCGCACCCTCGAGGTCGCCCCCGCGCCGGGACCTGCTCAGTGCGTCCCCTCCCGCTGGAGCAGCGTCGGCATCCCCTGCATCCCGCGCAGCGTGTTCATCTCGCCGCGGTGGCCGTTGAAGTGGCCGAGCATGTGCAACGAGATCGCCTGGCCGACGCTCTCGGTGCCGCCGCCGCGCAGCGGCATCTCGCGCTCGAGGTCGGCGTCGGTGAGGCCGTCCAGGTACTCGGCGGTCTGCTTGAAGACGGCGTCCTGGTACTCGGCGAAGGCCGCGATGTCCCTGATCCGCACCTGCTGCGCCTCGGCGTCGGGCATGCCGGTGCCGAAGCCCTCGGCGGGAAGACCGGTGCGCTCGGCCCAGCCGGCGTTCCAGACCTGCGCCGCCTGGCGGATGCGTGCGTTGATGATCAGGTCCTCCACGCGCGCGGTGTGCCAGAGGCACCAGACGATGGAGTGGCTTCCCCTGTCCGGCACGAAGTGCAGCTGCTCGGGCGTCCCGTTGCGCGCGTCGGCGAGCGCGCGGTGCGCGAAGGCGAGGCTGTTCTTGATGAAGTCGACGGTGCTCACACGGTCACCTCCTTCTGTGGAGGTGCAAGGTAGCGCGCACCCGGCGGCGTGTGGGCACGGCGCGGCTCTACACGAGCGCGCGCGTTGCGTACCCTGCGGACGGTGGAAGAACCTGTGCGCGATGGGGGAGGCGCCGATGGCCCCGGGACCGGTCACGAAGCAGACGAAGTACGAGCCGGTGCCGGGATGGGCCAAGGTTCCCCACGGCTTCTTCCTGCGCGAGGCCACCTCGGTCGCGGTCGACGCCGACGACCGCGTCTACGTCTTCAACCGCGGCAACATGCCGATGCTCGTGTTCGACCGCGACGGCAACCTGGTCGACCACTGGGGCAACGAGACCCCCTTCGGCGGGATGACCCGCATCGTCGACCAGTACGGGACCGCGCGCGTGGTGTGGGAGGGCGTGGCCTACGTCTGGCCGCACTCGGTGCGCGTCGACCCGAACGAGGACCTCTGGCTGGTCGACGTGCACACGCACACGATGACGAAGACGACGAGGTCCGGGACGCCGTTGATGACGATCGGGACCGGCGAGGCGGCCCCGCGTCAGAGCGGGAAGCCGTTCAACCGACCGACCGACGTGGCGGTCTCGGAGGCGAACGGGGACATCTTCGTCAGCGACGGCTACGGCAACTCGCGCGTGCACCGCTACGACCGCAACGGCAAGCACCTGCTCTCGTGGGGCGAGCCCGGCGCCGACGACGGCCAGTTCAGCCTCCCGCACAACATCGCGATGGTCGACGACGGCCACGTGATCGTGTGCGACCGCGAGAACCATCGCGTGCAGGTGTTCACGGTCGACGGGGAGTTCGTGCGCGCCTGGCACGTGCACCACGCGGTCGCGGTGGTGCGCGGCCGCGGCGACGACGACCGGCTCTACGTCGCGGAGCAGGGGCCGCCGCCGGTCCAGTTCGGGGTGCCGAACCTCGGCCACCGCGTCTCGATCTACACGCCGAAGGGCGAGCTCGTGAACCGCATCGGGGCGCCGCTCCCGGGGGAGGCGCCGGACCAGTTCCTCTGGCCGCACAGCATCGCGGTCGACTCGCGCGGCGACATCTACGTGGCGGAGGTCTCGTATGTGGAGGTGGGCGCGCGCCAGGACCCGCCGCGCGAGATGGTGAGCCTGCGCAAGTGGCGGCGAGTGAGCGGCTAGCCCGACGGTCTTCGTGTCGAGCTCACGCCCGCCCACGTTCGCCCCGACGGAGTTCACGTGCGCGCCGGGGGCGAGCCACTCGCGGCGCACGACGGGCTCGGTCGCGTGCGTGGTCGTGCAGACGACGGCCGCGTCGTCGAGCGCGTCGGCGATGGAGCCGTGGGCGCGCACGGGGATCGTGAGGCGCTGAGCCAGCTCGACGGCGCGCGCGCGCCTTCGCGGAATCGCGGCCGGCGACGCGCACCTCGCGGATGGGGCGCACGCGCGGGATCGCGAGCGCGTGCATGCGCGCCTGCACGCCGGTGCCGACGATCGCGAGCACCGTGGGGTCCGCGCGCGCGAGCAGGCGCGTGGCGAGCGCGGAGCCGGCGGCGGTGCGCTCTGCGGTGATCAGCTCGCCGTCGATCAGGCGCTCGCGGGATGCCGCTCTCGGCGTCGAAGACGGCGGTCAGCGCCTGGTGGGTCGGCCGGCCGCGGCGCGCGTTGCCCGGGAACACGGTCACGAGCTTCGTGACGAGCGTGGCGGGCGGGACGTACGCCGGCATCGCGCCGAGCCACTCGTCGTGCTCGGCGACCATCGCCGCGATCCGCGGCAGCATCGAGACGCGGCCCGCGCTGAACGCGACATCCCCTCTGCGAGCGCGTCCGATCAGGCGCTCGCGGTCGAGCAGCGGGTCCCTCTGTTGGCGATCGAGGAAGAGCATCGCGCACCTCCACGCGCCGCCGCCCGGCGCGCTCCGCCGCCGCCGGCCCGTGGCCGCGCACTGCGGGGCGACCGCTATGATGCCCAGCGCGACGCCCCGACACCTGGGTCGGGGAGCGAGGGCGGGAGCTTCGAGATGGAACAGCGGCGATTCGGCGACACGGACCTCGTCACCTCGGCGATCGGCTTCGGCACCTGGGAGATGAGCACGACCTCCTACGGCGAGATCGACGTGAAGGAGGCGAGCAACGCGGTGGGGCGCGCGATCGACGCCGGGATCACGCTCTTCGACACCGCCGAGGTGTACGGCCCGTACCACTCCGAGGAGCTGCTCGCGAGGGCGCTCGGGCCGCGTCGCAAGGAGATCGTGCTCGTCACGAAGGTCGGCTTCCAGTACAGCGACGAGGGGAAGAACACCGGTCGCAACTCGAAGCACGACCACGTGATCGCACGCGCGGAGGGCTGTCTCCGCAGGCTGGACACCGACGTGATCGACCTGCTGCTGATCCACTGGCCGGATCACCAGACCCCGTTCGAGGAGACGATGCGCGCGCTTGAGCGGCTGAAGGCGGACGGGAAGGTGCGCCACTACGGCGTCTCGAACTTCACCGTCGAGATGATGGAGGAGTGCAACCGCCACGGCCGCATCGCCGCCAACCAGGTGGGCTACCACATGTTCGACCGGCGCATGGAGGCGGCCGTGCTGCCGCACTGCCGGGCGCAGGGCATCGGGTACATGGCGTACGGCTCGCTCGGCTTCGGGCTGCTCTCGGGCGCGTTCACGCCCGAGACGACGTTCGTGGACTGGGACTGGCGGAGCAGCGGGCGCGCGTTCGGGCTGCCGCTCTTCGAGCGCGAACACTTCCTCAAGGAGCTGAAGGTCGCCGAGCGCCTCAAGGCGCTCGCGGCGAAGCACGGGAAGTCGCTGCCGCAGATGGCGATCGCGTGGGTGCTGGGGAACCCGGCGGTGACCGTCGCGCTCGTGGGGATGCGCAACGAGCGCGAGCTCGCGGAGAACGTGGCGGCGGCAGACTGGCGGCTGGGCGCGGAGGACCGCGCCGAGATTGACCGCGTCTTCGCCGAGGAGGGCGTGCCCACGTACGCCGACGCGCCGCAGGCGGTGTGATCCACGCGGGATCCGGGCGAGCGGGGGGCGTGAGCCCCGTGGGCCGTCGCGCGGGCCGAGTGGCCCGCCGCCCTACCGTCCGCGCAGCCGCGGGTCCATCTCGTCGCGGAGGGCGTCGCCCGCGAGGTTGAACGCGAGCACCGCGATCGTGATCGCCGCCCCGGAGAAGAGCGACTCCCACGGGTTGAGGTCGAGCGCGTTGCGCCCGGCGTTCACCATCTTGCCCCACGTCGTCTGGTCGGCCGGCCCGAGCCCGAGGAACGAGAGTGAGGCCTCCGCGAGGATGTAGATGCCGATGCTGATCGAGAAGATCACCACGACCGGCGCGAGCACGTTGGGCAGCACGTGCCGCAGCATCACGCGCATGTCGGTGGCTCCGTAGGAGCGCGCCGCCTCGACGAAGGGGCTCGCCGAGACCGCGAGCACCGTCGAGCGCACGATGCGCGTCGACGCCGCCCAGCCAAGGAAGCCGAGCGCGACGACGGTGAACGTGAGGTTCGGCTCCTCGAGCACCGAGACGAGCAGCAGCAGCAGCACGAGCCCGGGGAACGCCTGGATCGCGTCGACCAGCCGCTGGATCGTGAGATCCGTCTTCCCGCCGAAGTAGCCGGAGATGAGCCCGGTGACGGTGCCGCTCGCGACGGAGATCAGCGAGGCGCCGATCCCGATGATCACGGCGAGGCGCGCGCCCACGATGATGCGCGCGTAGATGTCGCGCCCGAACTGATCGGTGCCCAGCCAGTGCTGGCGCGTGAGCGGCCGCTCCCAGCGGTTGAGGGTGAACGGCGCGCTCAGCTTCGGGTTGCGAGCGATGTCGAGCGGGCTCGCGGTGGGGTTGAACTCGGGGTTTGCGGTCTGGAAGACCTGGTTCGTGTCGTAGCGCTGCAGCCACGGCGACAGGACCGCGACCAGTAGCACGAAGAGCATCATCGCGAAGCCGACCGCACCGAGCCTGTTGCGGCGCGCGAGCAGCGCGACCTTGCGCAGTCGCGACCGGCGCCGCCGCGGGTCGACGACGGGTGCCGACTCGGCGGGGATGCGCAGGACCTCCTGGACGCGAGCCACGCGGACGCCCCCTCCTAAGAGAAGCGGATGCGCGGGTCGAGCCATCCGTAGGTGATGTCGACGATGAGGTTCACCGTGACGATCACGAACGAGATGATCAGGACCGCACCCTGGAACGGTGGGAAGTCTCGGATGATCAGCCGCGTGAAGAGGAAGCGCCCCACGCCGTCGATGTTGAACATGTTCTCGAGGATGATCTGGCCGCTGACGATGCCGGCGATCGTGAACCCCATCGCGGTCAGCACCGGCAGCATCGCGTTCTTCATCGCGTGCCGGATCCACACGGTGCGGTCGGGGAGGCCCTTCGCGCGCGCCGTGCGGATGTAGTCGTTGCGCATCACCTCGAGCATCTGGGACCGCAGCAGGCGCATGATACCGGCGCCGCCGGAGATGCCGCCGGCGATCGTGGGGATCAGGTAGAGCTTCAGTGCGCCTGCCGGGTCCGTCCAGAGGTGCGGCGACCCGACGATGTCGATTTGGAAGAGCCGCAGCTTCAGCACGACCAGCGTCAGGATCACCGCGATGAAGAAGACCGGCGCCGCGACGCCGAGGATCGCGAACGTCCGCAGCACGTAGTCGACCCACGTGTCCTGCTTGACCGCGCTGATCACGCCGATCGGCAGGCTCAGCGAGAACGCGACGAGCGCGATCAGCGAGCCCAGCTCGAGCGTGGTCGGGAAGCGGCGGCCGAGCTCCTCCCACGTGCTGCGCTTCGTGTCGTACGAGTGGCCGAGGTCGAGCATCGCCACGCTGGTGATGTACGTCGCGTACCGCTCGTACAGCGGTCGGTCGAGCCCGAGGAGGCGACGGGCCTCCTCGATCGCCTCGGTGTAGTCGGCGAGCTCGAGGTTCGTCGCCACCTGACGCTCGGCGAAGTCGCCGGGGAGCAGGTTGGTAGTGACGAAGACCAGCGAAGCCACGACCCAGAGCACGACGACGTTCAGCACGAGCCGTCGAATGATGTACTGGCTCAAACGCCCTCCCCGGTCGTGGCTTCGCCGTCTCCTTCTCGCTGTGGCCCGGCGCTACAGGGTCACCGTCGGGCGTCCCTTGAACGACGGGTCGTTCTGGTCGATCCACACGTTCTTCGGGGCGAGGTGCCCCCCGAAGATGTTGTAGCCCTGGCCCGGCGTGCCGGTCGCCGGCGCGACCTTCCAGTTCTGCTTGAAGTAGTTCCATCCCGCGCTGCGCGAGATGTAGTTGTAGAGCACGACGTTCCCGTAGTGGCCGTTCTCGAGCAGGAGGCGCTGCGCCTTGCGGTTGAGGTCGACCGCCTCCTTGAGGTCGACGGTGAGCATCGCCTTGTCGAGCAGCGAGTCGAGCTCGGGGTTGTTGATCTTCTGGAAGTTCGTGCTGCCCTTGGAGTGGTTGCCCGTGTGCAAACCGGCGCGCGGGTCGGGACCGGAGACCTGCGAGGTCCAGCCGAACCAGTTCGGGAACTTCCCGTTCGCCAGGTTCGGGATGATCTCCTCGTTGTAGGTCGTGCGCGACGACTTGAACTGCGTCACGCCGAGACCCTTGTTGAACATCTCGGGGATGACCTGCGTGGTGTCGGTCCAGAGCGCGAGCCAGGTGTCCGGGATCTTGATCTGGATCTCGCCGAGAGCGGCCCCGTTCGCCGCGGTCCAGAGGTCCCGGGCCTTCTTCAGCTCCTCGTCGCGCCCCACGCGGTAGCCGTCCATCTTCGTGAGCTCGTCGGGGGTGAGCGCGTAACCTTCCTGCAGCCACGTCACGGGGCCGCTCACCTGGCCAAGCCCCTGGTGGAAGGTCTGGATCATCGCGCGCCGGTTGAACGCCAGGTTCATCGCGCGGACGAGCCGGACGTCCTTGAACTGCTCGTTCATGTTGAGGTGCATGAAGACCGTGTTCGCGACACCGGTCAGCACCTCCCACATCTGCCCCTTGTTCGCCTCGATGATCGCCTTCGTGAGGCTGGGGTCAGGCGACGAGAAGGCGTCGACCTGCTTCTGCTCGAACGCGACGCGGTGCGCGTTCGGGTCCTCAAACAGCATCGGGTAGACCCAGCCGTCGAGGTTGGGCTCACCCTTGCGGAAGTTGTTGGCGTTCTTCTGGAACTTGATCGGCTCGCCCGAGCGCCAGACCTTCAGCGTGTACGCGCCGCTCGCCGGCATCGCGTCCTCGGTGACCGTGCGGTGATCGACCTCGAACTTCACCGTCGTCTCCCGGTTGGGGACGGTGCTGAAGTAGGCCGCGAGCCGGTCGAGGAAGGTGCCGTTCGGCTTGTCGAGCGTCGCGCGGATCGTGAACTGGTCCGGCTGATCGATCTTCACGATCGTCTTGTAGAACGAGCTGTGACGGAACGGCGTGTCGGAGCCGTCGGCGAGCTTGCCGGCGGCCTGCCGCTCCCAGTGCCACTTGACGTCGGTGGCGTCGACCTGCCGCGCCTTCGTGAGCGACGTGTCCTGCCACTTCGCGTCCTTGCGGACCTTGAACGTGTAGGTGGCGGCGTCCGGGGCCTCCCAGGACTCGGCAAGGTCGCCCTCGATCTCGCCGGTGTCCGGGTTCTTGTAGCGGACCACCTTGTTGAGGACGTAGTTCGAGAGCCACGACGTAGGGTCGCCGAACGCGCGGTGGACATCGGTCGAGTCGAAGACGTTGCCGCCGAGGAAGACGCCGCGGGAGATCCCGCCCTTCGCCGGCTCGCCCGACGGCTGCGCCGCCGCCTTTGGGGCCGGGGTCGCGCCCTTCGCGGGCACCGGTGTGGCCGCTGGCTTCTCCTGGCTCCGGCAGCCGATGAGCGCCATCCCGGCGAGTCCTGCGCCGCCCACCATCGCGCCACGCACGAAGCCGCGCCGCGTGAACCGACCCCGGGTGGATCCCCGGTAACCCGCACCCTCAGTCATCGTGTCTCCTCCGGATATCACTGCCGGACCTGCCATGAAAGCCAGTGCTCTCCTCACACATCACAATGAGGATACATGTCAACGGCTCTGGTGGTGCCTGACGGCCTTCTTGAGCCTCTAGGCACCGTCATGTTGGGCCACCCCGGACGATGGACAGTCTCCACCCTCACTGGCTCTTGATCTTTCGCGATTCCTTGCGAGGACGGTGGAGCCGCTCGCAGCTGGAGTGCGCGGTCATGGTCCCCCGATGGCTCGTGGGCCCTTCGCGGCCCCGCGGCCCCGGGCCGGCGGAGCCCCCGCCGGCGCGGCTACGCGGGGGCCGGGGCGGCGGCAGGCGCGAGCGAGATTCGGCGGCGCACGAACGCGTCGATCCCGGCCGCGAGCGCGCGCGTTTCTGCCGTCTCCTCGCGCGAGAACGCGTGGGGGAGGCCCGGGTAGAACGCGTACTCGAGCGCCCCGCCCGCGGACTGATACGCGTCGACGAGGTCCATCGTCATCGGCACCGGCACGTTCAGGTCGGCCCCCGGCTGCACGACGTACGCGGCGGGGAGCCGCTCGGCGCCGCCGCCCCGGAGCACCGCTTGGATCGCCGCGCCGCGCATCGCCTGCTCGTCGGCGAAGTACTGCAGGTGCCGCTCGGCGAGCTCGGGCCGGCCGGACTCCTGCGCGTAGCGGTAGCGGCGCAGCGGGTCCGACACGGGCCACAGCGCGGACACGTGCGTCACCGCCGCGTCGACCTCGCCCGGCGGCGCCGGGTCGCCGTCGAGCCCGGCGACGCTGGTCCCGTGGTGCGCGGCGTGGTTCGGCTGGATCGCCGCGAGCAGCGCGAGGTGCCCGCCGGACGACGTGCCGAGCAGCCCGATGCGGTCGGCGTCGACGCCAAGCCGCGCGGCGTGGTGCCGCACGAAGCGGACCGCCGCCGTGATGTCCTGGAGCGCGGACGGGTGCCGGAGCGCGGGCCCGTGCCGGAAGTCGATCGCGAGGACGAGGTGTCCGCGCTCCGCGAGCAGACCGTCGAGGTACGCGTTGTTGAAGCGGTCACCGCTCGTCCAGGCCCCGCCGTGGACGTCGACGAGCACGGAGCCGAGGTCGCCTGCCGCCGGCAGGTAGGCCGTCGCGGCGAGCTCGAGGCCGCCGGCGCTCCCGTAGACGAGGTCCCGCGCCTGGATGCCCATGGTCGGCCCCTCCGCGTGCACCGCGTGGCGCGCACGGTAGCGCAGCGCCGCCACCGCGGGAGGGCACCCGGTGGAACTCGCGTGACGAGCCGCGCGTTCAGTGCCCGTCGGTTCGGCCACGGGGGCGCGCGCGACGCGCGGCGGCCCGCGTCGTGCAGAGGAGGACGGACGTGCAGGCGTGGATCAACGGGGGGCGCCTCGCGCTCGTCACGGTCGCGGCGACAACGCTCGCGGCGCTCGCCGTCGTGGGGGCGCTACGGCTGGACGGCGGCAGCGCGTCGGCGCGCGCGACGCTGCGGGGTTCGATTGGGGACGGCCCCGCCGCCGGGG